>NZ_JBKVPW010000021.1:46226-55823 GCF_046968865.1 Gallintestinimicrobium sp.
GGGAAGCACACCGCAAGGACAAGACCACCGCCGACCCGCAGCCCACGCTGGATGACGTCAAGGAAAAGTTTGAACAGGCGCTCGAACAGGGCAGCCAAGAGGAAGTGGTAATCCACGAATTTTGCGACAGAATGCAGATACCCTTCGAGAAGATTTCCTCAGAGGACTTCTCTGCATTTTTGCGGATACTGAGCCTGTCCAAAATGCTCAAAAATCCCAACAACATGAGAGGAAAGGCCAAGCCGCAGCCGTACTATGCGCCCAAGCGGAAGAAACGCAGATAACAGGAAAGCCGCCCAATCTGTACCGTTGGACGGCTTTCGACCCGTTTGTGGGCGGAATAAAATATGTGGTTATACATCCGTTAGCTGACCGTTTTCATCAGCTTTTTCATAAACTTCCAGAGACGGATGCCATCTTTGAGGCCCAGCCGGTAAAAGAAGCACTCGCTTTCTGCACCAGAATCGAAAATAGAATCACAGTAGTGTCTTACAGCGTCCTTCTGTTCCTCAGACAATGCGCTGATTGCTTTTTCATACTCGTTTTCCAAGCGAAGGCAGTCCTCTTTTTTCTCCGTGCCGGTTTCTGCCTCCCGCCACTTAGCAAACTGGCTCTGCATCCGCTCCTGAATCATCAAATCAACCAATTTTTCTATATCTGTACCCATAAGCGCCCCTCCTTATGCTGGGCGGATATAATTCCGGTATGTTTCCAGGACGGAATCTGACACACCGCTTTTATATACTTTGCGGATGTCGGAGATTTCCTCTTGCTTCAGCAGTTTCAGCCATTTCAGCAGCTCAGCCCTGCCGTTGGCAAAGTTACAATAACGCCCATCGGCGTATTCGATACGGTATCTCATAGACAGGCACCTCCTTAAACAAAAATCATCTCAGAGAGGATGATTTCCTCTGCTCGGCTGCGAATGCTGTTCATGCCCCCGACCCACGCAAGCTGGTCACGGGCTTTCAGTTCCTCGGTGACACCCTCCGCCTCCTGCATCTGCGAGACGATACACGCCAGCCGGTCAGCGGCCTGTTCGTTCAGGTCAGCAAGATATGTCCAGAGTTTTCCCGACAGAAGCAGGGCATTGTACTGGCCGGGCCGGTGTTCTTGCAGAAACGCTTTGTGCATCCGGCCCCACCGCCCAATGGGGCGGCTTTCCTCCGGTAGCTCCAGATCGGGGATGTAGTAGTCTCCCACCAGCGTGTAGCTGATTCCGTTTTGATGGATTTTCTTTGGTAAATGCTCCATGTTCGACCTCCTGTATTCAGTTATTTCAGAATCCAGTTGATCGTGTCCCTGTTCATGATAAATTCAAGGCAACTGAACTCTTCACGAACAAGTATGGCATATCTTTTCCCAATTTCTGATAGTTAAGCGAGTGGGAGGTCTCCCGTCCCCGGCTCTCTCCGGTGTTGTAAGTGTCTATGGTCTCCTTTCCCAGAACAGCCGCCAACTCTTTCAACGTCGTTGGTTCTTTGCCACCCAGGAAGATGGAAGTATCCATATTGCCGATGATGGTATCGGCATTATCTTTGTAAATTGCCTTGAGCTGGCTCTGTGCCTGCAACACCAGACAGGCAGAGATTTCACGGCTTCGGATGGTGGCCACCAGCTTTTCCAGCTTCGGAATCTGCCCGATGTTAGCACACTCATCAATCAAACAGCGCACATGAACCGGAAGCCTGCCGCCATACACATCATCGGCCTTTTCACAAAGCAGGTTGAATAACTGGGTGTAGCACATGGAAATGAGAAAGTTAAAACTGTCATCCGTATCACTCATAATGAGGAACAGAGCCGTTTTTCTGTCTCCCAGCGTATCCAGTTCCAACTCATCGTAGGATGTAACCTCGCGCAGCTCCGCAATATCAAATGGTGCTAACCTTGCACCACAGCTAATCAGAATGGATTTTGCTGTCTTTCCTGAAACAAAATGTCAAAGACTTTTTAGTACCCATACATTTCATTGCATGAAAAAAGCCACTGTAGATTTCTCCACAATGGCTATAAAGTCATTTTTATTCACTTTTGATTTTCGGCAACCTCATGCCCAAACTGGAATAGGTTTGACACTTTAATCGGGACTGAACTCCTTATCGGTAATGACATAATGAAATTCATCTGCACCAAAGGTATCTTTGTCCAGATCTGTAATAGTAAATGTAGTTCCATCAAATTTCATATAGCCGCTGGTGCCGTCAACAACAACGCCATCTTTTACAATGTCCAGATAAACAATTCTATCGATGCTATTCAACTCATAGGCCTGCCAACCGTCCACACCCTGAAAATAGGCTGTAACATTGGCAAACGGTTCATCGTTTTCCTTCTTGCAGACAAGATAACTGGCACTGTCCTCCGATACCCAGGTGGCAGTCATTCCCCAAGGACCTTCCGTTGATACATATCTCCCAAATTTATGGTCGTTGGTACGGTTAATTATGAGTCCTACAAAAGAACCAACAACGAGTACAAGAATAAGCACAACGACACCAACAATGATTTTTACATTCTTCCTCATGATAAATTCACCCTTCCATAAATTCATCTGTTAAGAATATTCTTATTTTTCGCTCTTATTGAACATACTAATTATACCACAATATATGCAAGTTTTCCATATGCTTTTCTACCTATGCCGTATGCTGATTTGCCCTAACATCATTCTCAATCAGCCTCTTTATCTTGTCCTTCATGCTTTCTTCGGCATCCTCATTGAAATGCACTCTCACAACATACATTGTGCCACCTATCTGCTTTCTGAGTGCTACCGGTGTGTGTGATTTTCTATTCTCCATTTGTGTTCTCCTTTATGTCTGCCTGGTAAGGAAGAGCCTCTTTCAGCTGACAACCGACCTCTAAAAACTCTCAATTCCTTTTATTTATAGTTACTTTTCCTAAATTTACTTTTTCTCAAATATTCCGTTGCTTTCGTTGTCAGAACTATATATATCCCTTAAAAACATAGTAAATATAAGGTTTTATAGAACATAGAATCGACAACGGGGTTGGCAACGGGATAGACAACCAGCCGACAACCTATCAGGCATTTATCTCTCCATCCACTCCGGTGGCAATGATAACTGCTCCATCTGCTCCTTGGTTATCGGTTGAAAATCCTGACCTCTGTTGTCAGGCTTCTCCCATCCTTTCTGCCTGCGGTATGGTTCAGGAAAATGTCTTGGATTACTAAAGGCAATCCAATCACTGCAGTTATTCATAATGTCATTAATCTCACGAATTTCCCATTGTGCCGGATTTCCGTCATTTCCCAATGCCTCAGAATATAACTGCCTTGAACATACCATGCTTCCCTCGTAATGCTCCAAATAGTCAAGAATCAGCTCTTTCTTGGTATCTTCCTGCATAAACTGCTTCTGATACTCACAAAGCTCTTTTTCCATCTCTTTCGGAAGCCTCAGCTGGCATTTGCCACTCCTGTAGATTTCCATAGCCTCTGCCCACATCTGGTCGATATATTCCCTTGATGTCTTTTCATCATCGAGTATATGAGTTTCCGCCTCTTCCATATTGCAAAGAATAGGCAGAAATCTTCGGTTTCCCGACCTGTCCATAGGCAGGAAATCCAGCGAATTTGATGAACCGGCAAACACGCACTGCCTCTTGTGGTCTTTGGGATGCCTGTCGTATGGGGTCTTGTAAGTGTCTTTCTGTCTGCTCATAAAGGACTTGGTATCTTCCACATTCTTGGCATTGAGAATTGCCACCATTTCAGGGAACTCTATAATCAGATGCCCCTGTATTTTTCGGTATACATTATCATCATCCATTTTCTTCAAGTCATCCGTAAACCAGTCATCTTCCATGGCAAGGAAACGCAGAAAAGTGGATTTACCGGCTCCCTGACCACCTACCAGGCAGAGCATTACTTCAAACTTGATGCCCGGGCATGAAATTCTTGCTATCGTCCCTATCATAAAAAGCTTCATTACCTCATAGGTGTACTCACTGACCTCTGCCCCTAAGAAGTGATGCAGTGCATAGCGTATCCTCTCCCTGCCATCCCATGTTATGGAATTGATGCGGTCAAGAACCGGATGGTATCTGTTTTCATTTGCCACGACCTTTATCACATCCTCAATCCGCTTTTCGTTGGATAATCCATAATGCTTTTCAAGGTAGACAACAAGGAATTTCAAATCAACATCCGTCAGGCTGTCGCTTTCACGATACCATCCCAAATCCCTTGTAATGTCGATTTTATCCGTAAACATGTTCAGACGGAATGCACCCTGCAGATTAGGGTCATTCATCAAAATCAGACGATAGTTACCGACTGTTTTCCTGACTTCTCCCTTTTCTGTGCTCTCCAGCATCGCCCTGACTTCTCCGATACTCTTCAATTCTTCCTGCAATCGACTTCACCCCCTTTCCAATGTCAGAAACAACAGAAGCTCTGTCAGGGATATCCTTTTCAAGGAGAGTATCAAGCTGATATTCCACTTTACTGATATTCTGCAGAGCTTCTACAAAGCAGGGATGCCATTCCTCATCCATGCTCTTCGGTGCATATTCTGTTTTCCATTTCCTTAACAGATGATAATAGTCTGACAGAACACAAAAACACTGCTTCTGCTCTTCATCCAGTATCTGCTCCGGTGTTTTCTTTGGTGCCATCTTTTTCGGTGGTGCCCGGTTGGTTGCGTCATAATTCAGTCCAAAGTCAGATGCAATCTTCATTGCAGCTTCCTTTGGTGCAAGCCCGAAATATTTTGCCACAAAATCTATCGCATCTCCGGTATCTCCACAGCCGAAACAATAGTATCTCTTATCAATCTTCATGCTGGGAGTCTTGTCTTTATGAAACGGACAACAAGCCAGCCCACTCCGGTTGATTTTGATGCCATACTGCATAGCCACCTGCCTTGCAGTGACATTTTCTTTCACTACTGCAAATACATTCATGCTTATCCCAATTCCTCTCCCCTTGCTTTTTTGTGTGCTGGTGTTTCTGCCACCTTTGCTCTCTGCTCCTCTACAAGCTTCCTGTTTGCCTCAAGAAGGGCACGGACTGACTTCCTTGCATGTTCCTTTACCTCAGACTTCTTTTGCTCCTTTATGCGTGGATTTTGCAATGTTTCCATTACTTTCCCGGCTACTTTCTGTGCCATGCCCCTGAGCCTGTTTTCCAAATTATCAAGACACCTTCCGACAAAATCCCGCTTGTCCTTTGGTGTCTTTCTCTCATCCGAGGTCAGCCACTTTTTATATCTGCGAAGCTCCTCAATATCTTCCGCCCTGGTCTGCTCTGCCATTGTATCAGATACTGCCTCACACGCTTTTTCATAGGCATCCTCAGCTACCTGTTCCACAAAATTCTCCATATCCAAAACTCTCATGGTAATCTCATCCAGAACTGCCTGCTTCTCTGCAATTCGCTTTTTCTGATTTTCAATTATAAAGTCCTGCTTTTCAAGATAGCCTGCACCACCATAAACCGGCTCACACTCCACCTGCACTCCGTTTCTCTGTGCTATCTCCAAAAACAATTTTCTGCATTCTGCATCAAAGTTCATTTTCCGGTTATTGTATTTCCCTTTCTTTTTTGCTGGGTCAGGCAGTTCAAAGCCAAGCTCTTCCAGTGCCTTATCCTGCTGGGGACATAATTCTCCATATTTGTTTTTTGCGTCAAATACATGCCTCTCATGAATATGCGGGGTTGCCTCATCCAGGTGCAGTGCCCAGTCCAATATATGAATGTGGGAGCCATATCTTTTATTGAACTCGTCAAAGAACTCTGCTGATACCTTAGCTAGCACATCCGGTGTAACCGCATGGTCTATATTGCCAAGCTGTATCACGCTTTCTTCCGGGCAGGTCTTATTGTTTTTCAGTACATCATCAATCGTTCTGTTTCTCTCCGGATGCCTTGCCTGCTCATTCCTCTCATTCTGTGCATCCACAAAATCTGAATAATGCTCATAGTAATAGGCACGCTCAATTTCTGTAAAATTAAACTGCCTCTCTTGGGAACTGCCCGCAAAACTGTAACCCTGATAGCAGTCCCAGTAAACATTCTGCTTTGTTCTTTCCGAATCAATATGTTCACTGTGCTCCACATCAAAATCCCTGTCATTATGCTTTACATCATAGACTCCATGCTTTCCACTTCTGCCATTATGCCTTGAAGCTTTCATTGTCTTTTCTCTCCTCTCCACTGTTTTGTTTTTTTGATGGCGGAGCCGATAAACCCTTGCGTTTGCGGCAAGTAATACCCAGTACTTATTGTCGCTACGACAATAAACTGGGCAGGGCTTCTGCCCTTGACCTGATGAAGGCTCTGCCTCTCAACTCCGACAAAGGTTGCACCTCTGTACTCTGCTCCGAAGGAGTTGAAATCTGTCATCCCACAGGACGGATAACACAGTTCAACTTCTCCGGTTGCCCTGCATTTCCTGCGGAAATTTGAGCATGAAAAAAGCACCCAAGACTTCTCTCAAGTGCTTTCTGCGAAATCCTATTCAGGCATTCCAATCGTCGGTTCCAATGCAAGACTGCCTGCCGTTGCATAGACTCCGTTCTCCCTGTCCTGCCTGCGGATTTCTTCTTTCATTGCCTGCATTTTTGCACGCTTTTCATTTTTTACACGCTCTTCATATTTCCTCTGCCATCCACTTTCTTTTCTTCGTAAATACTGCTGATGTCTCCTGTCCTTGATTCTGTTAATCCGGTCAATCTCAGCCTGCTCTTCAGCAGTAGGTTCTGTCATCATTGCCGGTGGAACATACCGACCAACAAAATTGAAATAGATTTCAATCTCCTGCGTGGTTTGGATGCTCCCCTTTCTGTCTCTTTCATGCACCAGCACCTTATCAACAAATTCATTTACCATTGCCGGTGTCAGTTCCTCGAACTTCTCATATTTATCAATCAGTGCAATAAACTTGCCGGCAGAATTTCTGCTTTTCTCATATTCTGTGAGCTTCGCTTCCAGCTCCTTAATCTCTGCATCCAGCTCCGCTTTTTCCCTGGCATACTGCTTATCAAGAACCTCATATCTGCTGTCCGGTAGTTTGCCGAGAATATTGTCCTCATAAATACGGCAGATTAGCTTCTCCAGCTCCTCACAGCGATTTCCAGCCACTGCGATTCTTGCCCTGACCTTTTTTACCTCTGCATCCTCCTGTGTTGACTGTGCCATTGTTATGGTGTCTATGAACTCGCTCCGGTCATACTTTGCATATTCAAAGATTGCCCTGAGTGTGTCTCCTATCAGTTCCAGCACCACTGACTCGTTAATCCTGTGCTGTGTCTTGCACAATGTTCCGCAAGGTACCTTGGTATAAGCAGAACAGGTATACTGGGCAATCCTCTTTCCATTGCTTGTCCGGTGCACATACATTTTTGCACCACAGTCAGCACAATACATAAGACCGGTAAGAACATGATGCTCTCCCCATCCGTCCGGGTATCTCCTTACATTTTCCCGTAATTTCTGCACTGTATCAAAGGTCTGCTGGTCAATAATCGGCTCCTGCGTATTCTCAAATATTACCCAGTTGTCCTCTGATACATAATGGCTCTTTTTATCCTTAAAATGCTTCTGTGTTTTAAAATTGACCGTGTGACCTAAGTATTCCCTTTTCTTCAATATCCCGACTACTGTAGAAGAACCCCATCCATAAGGGTCTTTCACTTTCTTGTTTCTGTTATTCCCCTGCCCGAAGCGTGCCATATGCACTGCCGATATTTCCACTTTTTTCTCCTGCAGAAGTTTTGCTATCTGATAAGGACCCAGCCCATCAATAGTCCATTTGAATATCAGCCTCACAATTTCGGCAGCTTCTTCATCCACAATCCAATGGTTTCCGTCATTTTCATCTTTCAGGTATCCGTATGGTGTAACACTTGCCACATGCTTTCCGGATTTTCCCTTGGATTTGAATGTGGATTTTATCTTTTTGCTGATATCCTTGGCATACATTTCATTCATAACATCCCTGAATACAAGGAAATCGTCATCTCCATTGTAACTGTCATGATTATCGTTAATCGCAATCAGACGAACTCCCTTTTTGCGAAAGAACTCCCGGAGCTGACCTACCACAAGATAATCCCGCCCTAACCGGCTCATATCCTTTAGAATAATGGTTTCCACTTCTCCATCTTCCACAAGCTGTATCATAGCCTTAAAGGATGGTCTGTCAAATAATGAGGTGTGATAGCGATAGCGGCAAAAAGCTAATAAAATCAATGGTTTTGCGGACAGCGGATAGACAGGGAATGTGTTAAAAACTGAATACGCACACAAGCGGCGTTACCTTAACCCCTTTTGGGGAGAAAGTAACGCCGTTTTTTTATGCCCGCAGGAAAGGAGGTACAGCCGGAATGTATTTCATAAAAGGCAAGCAGCGGGCATTTGAACTGCTCATGCAGCAGAAGCCGGGATTTGACCGCTATCAATCCGGTTGTGCCGGAGATGATGAAGATTGCGGCACTTGCCGTTTCTACCGCCCCGGGTGGAAATATGAGTTTTGCGTTTTCAAAGAGTGTCCCTATTGCCCCGGCAAAAGGACGCGGAAAACGCACGCCAGCATGGACAAATAGACGGGCAAAAGCCCTTGTGCCATGCGGCTTTGCAGACGCGAAAACGGCAAAGGGCATATTGCAATACCAAAACAGCCGAAAACGGCTTTCTAATTGTCCACGCAGACCAAGAGAGGAAGTGAGGAAAAATGGCAGTTTTCAGAGTGGAGCGAAATACGGGATATACCGTTATGAGCAACCACCACTTGCGAAACAAGGAATTGTCCTTAAAAGCAAAAGGCTTGCTTTCGCAAATGCTGTCCTTGCCGGAGGATTGGGATTATACCCTTGCGGGCTTATCCCATATCAACCGGGAGAAGATCGACGCAATCCGCGAAGCGGTAAAGGAACTCGAAAAAGCCGGATATATCGTGCGCAGCCGGGAGCGCGACGAAAAGGGACGCTTGCGGGGCGCAGATTACGTCATATACGAGCAGCCGCAGCCGCGAGAGCCGGAAGCAGCTACCAGCGGCGGACAGCCGCCTATATTGGATTTACCTACATTGGAAAATCCAACATTGGATAATCCAACGTTGGAAAAACCTACGCAGGAAAAACCTACGTTGGAAAATCCAACGCAATTAAATAAAGATATATCAAGTAAAGAAAAATCAATTACTGATTTATCAAGTACCCATTCCTTTCCATTCCATTCCCTAAATCCCTTGCCCTTTGAGCAGGGCGAAGCGGCTTCGCCGCCGGAAAGGAAAAGAACGGAAGCGAAAAGCAATAGCGCAGTAGAGATTTACAGGGAGATTATCAAGGACAATATCGAGTATGACATTCTCATTCAAGACCCCAAAATGGACAAAGACCGCCTAAATGAGATTGTTGACCTCATGCTGGAAACCGTCTGCACAGCGCGAAAGACAATCCGTATTGCCGGGGACGACTACCCCGCCGAACTGGTGAAATCCAAATTTTTGAAGCTGAACAGCAGCCATATTGAGTTTGTTTTGGATTGCATGAGGGAGAACACAACCAAAGTGCGCAACATCAAGCAGTATCTAAAAGCGGTGCTGTTCAACGCGCCGAGTACCATTG
>NZ_JBKVPW010000022.1:0-34325 GCF_046968865.1 Gallintestinimicrobium sp.
TGCCCAATATGGACGCCATGCTCTGCCGTATTGACATGCACACCGGCGACCTTGACGCAGCGGACGCATGGTATCGGGAAAAAGCCCCGTGCGAACCCACGCACCTGAACGTCATGCGGCGCTATCAGTATCTCACCCAGGCCATGGTGGAGCTGGAGGACGGCAGACCGGACACGGCGCAGCTGACCCTCTCCCCTCTGGAACCGTACATTCAAAACTGCGCCCGCAACATCGACGGCATTCACCTGAATGTCCTGACTGCCATCGCCCTGCACCGCAAGAAGGACGAGCGGTGGCGCGAGCGATTGACGGCGGCGCTGGACGCGGCGGCGGAGTACCGCTTCATCCGCACCGTCAGCGTATACGGCACGGCGGTGCTGCCGCTGCTGGAAGCGCTGGACTGGGACGGCGACAAAGCATGTCGCAAACGGCTGATGGCGGCGGTGCGGACGCAGGCGGCGTTCTACCCGCATTTCCTCGAACCCCGCCTTGCCCCCGGTGAGGAGTTGACGCCCACGGAGCTGCAAATTCTCCATCTGCTCTGCGCGGACAAGTCTAACACCGAGATCGCGCAGATCATGGACGTGAAGCTGTCCACAGTGAAGACCCACGTCAGCCACATCCTCGACAAGCTGGACGTGAAGCGCCGGGCGGAGGCCAAGACCGCCGCGAAGAAGCTGCATTTAGTGCCGGACAACCTGTAAAAACATCATCCGACAGATGTCGGATTTCCACATAAAAGCAAGACGATTTTTCAAGGAGGAAAGACATGAAAAAACGAATATTGAGTGTGCTCATGGCGCTGGCGCTGTGTCTAACGCTCCTGCCCGCGCCCGCGTGGGCGGCGGAGGACACACTGGAGGGCGGCACCATCGTGCAGGAGGAGCAGGAAGAAACTACGCCCGCCACATCGGAACAGGCGGTGGAGGACGCGTCGGAGGGCGGCACCATCGTGCAGGAGGAGCAGGAAGAAGCCACGACCGAAGGCAACGGGCAGTCGACCAACACGGGCGAAGGCGAACAGTCCAATTCCGAAACGAACACGCTTACGGAGATCTGGTTCGTAAGAAAGCCCGATTCCATTGGCCGCAGCTATGACGGTACGACGGACGGCAGCATGGTTTCGTTCGGCACACCGCAATTCACGGACGGCACAAATACGTTTGAACTCACGGAAGGAACGGACTTTACCGCCAAGAAGGCCTTCGATTCTGCGGACGCGGGTAATCATACCGTCACTGTAGAGGTCACGCTGATCGGCGAGGCCGCAGCGAAGTACAAGCTCAAGGCGGGCGAGGAAACGTTTACGATCAGCGGCACCATCAACAAGGCCTATCCAAATCTGACCGTATCTCTTTCCGAGACGACTTGCACGGTGGGCGAAAAGCTTCTTCCGCTGCTGTCTGTCAGCAGTGCTCCGGAAGACGCCGCGGTGACATATACTATACGCAGTACCAAACATTCGCTGGGAATTCGGAGTATGAGGGCAGTGATGTCATTCCTGCAATCGACGAAAACACTGCAATCAGCGAGCCCGGCACATATTACGTTTATGCCAAGTCCAGCGAGACTAAGAACTACGATGAGGAACGGTCGGGTACCGTGGAACTCACGGTCAACAAGGCGGTCGTTAAGGCGGCTTCCGTGACAAAAGCGGACGGCACGGATGGCGGTACATACGAATCCCTCCCGGCGGCGCTGAACGCGGCGCAGGACGGCGACACCGTCAAGCTGCTGTCGAACCATACGACAAATTGGAGCGACGTCGAAGCCAGCGATCTTTCCACACTGGCTGTCGTCACCAAACGGCTGACGCTGGAATTGAACGGCTGGACGGTGGATTATCTCGAAGTGGGCGAGGTGGTTCCTGACGAGGAAGGCGGAATCTTGGAATCCACCGATGGCAACCTGACCATCGTAGATAACATTCAAGATGTCTCCCACGGTAAAATCAAAGACCTCCAATTTGTAAATGGTTCACTGGAGATTCAGAGCGGTCAGATTGGAGATTCTGGCGAAGGCAAGCTTACCTGTAACGGGAACAGCGGCAGCGTGACTGTCTGCGGCGGCACGGTGCTTGGTCTCACGGTGGGCGAGGGCGCTTCCGTCACCGTCTCCGGCGGCTCAACGCACGCGGGTTTCTGGTTCAACGACGGTACGCTGACAATCACAGGCGGCACGTTCGGCAATGTAAACTTCCGTAATAACGGTGGGACCATCGCCATCAGCGGCGGCACCTTCTCTACGATTCGAAATACGGGTGTAAGCAGCAACATTCCGCCCATGTCCCTGCTGGCGCCGGGCTATGCCTTCTATAAGGACAACGCCGTGCAGGACGGCAGCAAGATCGATTCTCTGCAAGATGTGACGGTCAAAGAACACACTCACACCATGGTGAACAACAAGTGCGCCTGCGGCTTTTCCTG
Source organism: Gallintestinimicrobium sp. (assembly GCF_046968865.1). Lineage (NCBI taxonomy): Bacteria > Bacillati > Bacillota > Clostridia > Lachnospirales > Lachnospiraceae > Gallintestinimicrobium > Gallintestinimicrobium sp. The sequence goes on from NZ_JBKVPW010000022.1 coordinate 2,427, forward strand.
CACCCACACGAACACCAAGGGCGTGAGCACCATCGGTGAAGATGGCAAGTGCACGGTCTGCGGGACGCAGCTTGCGGCTGGCATCGGTGAAACCTATTATACCGATGTGAAGTCCGCCCTGGATGCGGCAGCTGACGGTCAGACCGTACGGCTGCTGGCAAACGGGATGCTTCCTAGCGGCATATATGCCAGCAAGACCCTCACGCTGGATCTGAACGGACATAGCCTGAGTGGGTACAGTTTGAATGTCGGCGGCCTTACGGCCACGAGCCAGATTCGCACCGGCAATCTGACGGTCATTGACAGCAGCGGCGGCAACGGCGCAGTGGGCGTGACCGTGCGGGACGGCGGTACGCTGGTATTTGATCCGGAGAATGACAGCACCACCCTGCTCCAGCTGGAGGTTTGGGGCGGCACAGTCGAGCTGTACGGCGGAAGGATTTTGAGAAAAGGTCTGCAGCTGAATAACAGCATCGTATTGGGCGATCTGCTTCCCCGGAAAGCGGGGCTTGCTTACTACCGTGAGGGCAGCGACACGCAGCTCACGCTGAAGGAAGCCGCTTCCAAGACCTGCGACCTAGTGGTAAAGTCTTGCGCCCACGGCGGCAAGAACGGCTTTGACGAAAACGCCACTGCCTGCCCCTACTGCAACGCGCCCGCGGTGGCGGAAGTAGCCTTGAACGATGGTGAGGGCGGTCGCCTGCGGCGGAGATTTACCAACCTACAAACAGCCATTGATGCAGATAGAGACGGTGGCGCGACTCTTCAGCTGCTGGCCGATGTGACCGGCGATTATACCATCGACGGTACGCAGGACACGGGACTTAACCTGAACGGACACTGCATCAAGGGTACGGTGACGGTCAAGGCGGCTACAGGCAACAATACCACCACTTTCAGCAACACACAAAACAACACCACAGCCAGCATTGATGCGGTCGTTGCCCACAGGGGAGCAAAACTCGCCGGGACGGGGTATCCCGCCGTGATCGGCAAATTGACATTGGCCGATACCACGAAGTGGAAGAATATCCTGCAGCAGCCTACCCGCCTTGGCTTCAGAGTCACGAACGCGGATGGCACCCACAAGTGGTATGCCCCGGATGATGTCAATGGTTCACAGTTGAACAACGTTATCATCAATAGCCTGCCTATCACCACCAAGACCCTGAATCTGAAGGTAGATGGCAAGAACCTGACCGGTAACTCGCCGAAGGTGGAGCGCGGAACGACCGTCCAGCTCTGTGCCGGCTGCAATGGGAAGGGTGCGGATGTATACATCTACATCGGAGAAAACGTTGGAAACAACAATCCCACATACAGCCAGAAGAAAGCGGAATATAAAAAGATCGGCAGCAGCTGGCACTACGTTGTAGACCTTTACGCTAACACAATCGGAACCTACGATATTTATTTCACCGCTTCCAAGGACGGCTATTCGGTGACGAGCAGACACAAAAAGCTGACCGTCATCAAGGCCGCCACCCCGGACAGCGCGATCACCGCGCCCGCGGCAAACGCCCTGACCTACAACGGCAATGAGCAGCTACTCGTCACGGCGGGCAGCGTGGACGCAAAGTACGGCGAGATGCAGTACCGTCTGGGCACGAGCGGCGGCTTCAGTACTGCCATTCCCGCCGCCACCGATGCCGGAACATACACGGTTTATTACAAAGTTGTAGGAGCTGAGGGCTACAATGACACCACTGCTAAGTCCATAAAAGTAACCATCAGCCCGGTGAAGATCAAAGGCATCGGCAACGTCGCTTCCGTCTCCAAGACCTACGACGGCAGCGCAAGCGTTACGCTTCCCAAGACCAATCTGGCGTTCCTGGGCGCTGCGGGCAGCATGATTTCCATCCCCGGGAGCGTTTATAGGATCACGGACGCCCGCTTTACCATGCAGCAGGATGGATTTATTTATGAGGATTCGCCGGACGCCGGTACGAAAGAGGCCATTTCCTTCACCCTGACGCTCACAGATTCCAACTACGCGTTCGAGGGCAAGGCGGCAAACGTCAGATCGGTCAACTTCAATTTCACCTCCAAGGATGACCGCTTTAAGATCAATCAGGCCACTGTGACCCCGGCTGAGATCACGCTGTATGTTTACAACGACGTGGCAAAGACCTACACGCTCAACCTGGCCACGCTCCTGCCGAAGCTGACTCCGGGCTGCGAGTACGGCAAAATCAAGTATCAAAGGTGCGATTACCATTTTACGGATAGCACCTACCTCGACAGTAACAACGGTATGTTCGTGTCAAACGACGGCATTCTCACTCTGCCCATCGTGGCCGCGCACTCCGCAGATGTTAACAAGCAAATCGGCAAGATAACCGCCCCGGTTGTAGCCGCGAACTATCAGCAGTTCGAGCTGACCATCAAGGTCGTTATTGGCGAGAAGATCACGCCCGTAAAGTCAGATGACTTCAAAATCAGCGCGACGGGCATCATCTACCGCCAGACATTGGAAAACAGCAGGCTCACGGTCGAGGGCACGATGAAAGACCCCACCACAGGAGAAGAAGTCAAGGGCACCTTTGCGTGGCCGGATAAATACGATATACCCAGCCGAACCGGCGATTGCTACGTCGATTGGATATTCACCCCGGCGGAAGGCTACGAGAAATACGCAGCCGTAACCGACATAGTGAAAGTCCACGTCGCCCCCAAGTCCATCGAGGGCGCAACCATCACGCTGGAAAAATACGAATTCGCGTACAATGCAGCGGAGCAATCGCCGAAGATTACCGGCGTGACGCTGGAGAACTGGTATGAAACAAGAATCACCTATGTTATCAAAAGCGGCGACAAGGCCACCGATGCCAATGACAGCATTCCCCTGACCATCGAAGGTACCGGCAACTATACCGGTAAGGCCACGGTCAAGTGGAAGATCACGCCAAAAGAAGTGACGCCCACGATTGAAGTTGCATCCTGCACCTACACCGGCGATGCGCTGGAACCGACCGTCACCGTCAAGGACGACACCGGCAACATCATCGACCCGAAGGAGTACGAGATTTTCTACAGCAACAATACCAATGTCGGTACTGCGACTGTGACCGTCAAGGACGTTGAAGGCGGCAACTATGTTCTCAGAGAGGCCGGCAAGACCTTCGAGATCACCAAGGCTGCTGTACCCGCAGCAGAGGCTGGCTCGCTGACCATCACCAACGATCTGCACAAGACTTATTCCCTTGACCTCTCGACGCTGCTGCCGAAGCTGACTGCTCCCTGCGACTACGGCGAGATCATCTATGACAAGAAGGTTGATACCGCTCTGGGCAAGGGTACCTATGTTACCCTTGTAAACGGCAAGACCGGTGAGCTGACGCTGGAAGCAAACAGAAGAGGCACGGACGAAGGACAATTCGGCACGATTACTGTTACAATCTCCACGAGCAACTATCAGGATATCACCCTGACCATCAACGTCAGCGCGAAGAACAGGCTCACCCCGGTTCTGACCGGTACACCGACGCTCACGCCTACCGAACTCACCTACGGTGAGTCGCTGAGCAAGATCAAGATCACCGGTACGATGAAGGTCGGCGATACGGTCGTTAAGGGCACCTTCTCGTGGCAGCAACCGGGCGATACGATTCTGGATGCGAGTACGTTGGGCCATGATGTCGGATGGAAGTTCACGCCGGAGGATGGGAATACCTATACGGAAGCAACCGGCACCGCAACGGTCAGGGTCAACAAGGCTCAACAGTATGGCAAGGTCAGCATGGCGGGCTATACTTACGGTCAAACGCCAGGCACACCGACCCTGACAGACCGGACGGGTGATTTGAATGCTCAAGTGACCTACGGTTATGCCGTTGTTGACAGCGGCTCCGTTCAGACGTGGGATATCAGTAATCCGCCCGCGCTGAACGCCGGTACTTACCGTATGTTTGCACGGATCGGCGAGACGGGCAACTACTATGAGCATAATACCAGGTATTGTGAATTTGTGGTAGAAAAGGCAACGCCGGACTACACCGTTCCCACCGGCCTGACGGCAAAATCCGGTCAGAGACTTGCGGATATAAAGCTGCCGGACGGTTGGAGCTGGATGGACAGCAGCAAATCTGTGGGTGACGCTTCAACCGTAACCAAGACCTTCCAGGCGAAGTTTACCCCGACAGACACCGACAACTACAACATGGTGGAGAACATTGAACTTGAAGTCATGGTGAACAAGGCGGATAGCAGTAGCCTCAAAACGGAGTCCACCCGGACAGACACCGACAACCACAACACGGTGGAGAACATGGAACTGAAAGGCATGGTGAAGAAGGCGGATGGAGGCAGCCTCAAAACGGTCGAGCTGACGCAGAAGTACACGGACGCTTCCGTGCATACCTACACGCCAGACTGGTCGGGGCTTCCCGGCGGACAAGTGTGGAGCTATAATAGCGAATACAGCGTCAGCAACGGCTCGAATATCACACTTACCAAGCATGATTTTGCAGCGGACGGCAGTTTGCTGACCTACGCGATTTCCGGCGGCAAGGCCGGTGACACCGTCACCATTACCCTGAAAGCTTCCTGCAACAACTACAAGGACTTCACCATCATCCTGAACATCATCCTGACAGAAAAGGATAGTCAGGAGGCACTTGTCATTATCGGTGCGGACAGTGTGTTCTATGATCAGACGTTGACATTGACCACCAGAGGCGGCTCCGGCACAGGCGCTGTGACCTACCGCATTGACACTGCTCACAGCACCGGCGAAGCGACCATTGATCCCAATACTGGCGTTCTGACTCCGGCCAAGGTCGGCTCCGTGAGCGTCATTGCAACCAAGGCGGGGGACAAGGACTACAACGACGTTACCAGCGCCCCCTTCGTGCTCATGATTAAACCGGCCACTCCCGCCGGTGAGCCCAAGGACACCAAGATCACCGCTGATAGCGTTGGGGACGATCGGGACTACAGCAACTACACTATCAAGGCAACTGCCGGGGCTGGCGGCTCCATTTCTCCCTCCGGCGATGTCAGCGTCCGCGAGGGCGAAGATCAGACCTTTACCATCACCCCGGATGAGAGCTATGCTGTCGCCGACGTCAAGATTGATGGCAAGAGCATCGGCGCGGTGAATTCCTACGCCTTTGAGAATGTCGGAAGAACCCATACCATCGAGGTCATCTTCGTCGAGGGCACTGCCAGCGCCAGCACCGGAGACAGCGGCAATCTTCCATTGTGGAGCGCCCTCCTGCTGGCAAGTACCCTTACTCTGGCCGGCGCCGTCCACTATAAGAGAAAACGCGCACGGTAATTGTCTTTATCATGCCTTAAAGGCCAACAAACAGCGCAGCTTCCGGGAAAATATCCGAAAGCTGCGCTGTTCTCTTTGTGCGCCTGGCGGCGCATGTTTCTAAAAGGTTAAAGTCCCGAATCCACCCGGTAGTGGGAAGGATATAGCCGTAAGCAGGGTGGTGTTCGTCCTGTTGTGGTATGTGAATCCCTACGCCGCAGTGAAACGCCATTGCAGAGGCCCCCTATTCGCAGATGGCAACGTAGAATTTATAGAAATAAAAAATATGGGACATGCCAGTATAAGTATCAAAGTTTACGATGAAACGACAGATCGTTACAAAGAAGATGAGACAGTGTGGAAATCAACAGGAATTGCGGTTTATAATCGCAAAATCCATTGACTTTTTATGCGCTTGCGGTATTATGGAACCATGGAGGTGGTTCCTATGATAAACAGACCGCTCTACGTCGATAAGATTATGGCCTACACCGACACACCTTTTGTAAAAGTGTTGACGGGTGTTCGCCGCTGCGGAAAATCCACAGTCCTTAAAATGATCATGGAGAAGCTGCAACAGGAGCATGGCATTCCGTCTGAGCGGATTGTCAGTATGCGTTTCGATTCCATGGATTATGAGGATATGACAGCGAAGGATATGTTCAAGGCTGTCAAAGAAAAGCTTGATCCAACTGGGAGAACGTATCTCTTTCTGGATGAGGTTCAGGAAATTGAAGGCTGGGAGAAAGTAGTAAACTCCCTGGCAACGGATTACGATGTTGACCTTTATGTGACAGGCTCCAATTCCAGAATGATGTCTTCGGAAATAGCGACTTACCTGACCGGACGATATGTTTCCTTCCGTATCTATACGCTTTCGTTTCAGGAATATCTGGAATTTAAAAAGCAGTATACACAGGTAAAGGATATCCATGCTGAACTGGCAGACTATATCCGCTTGGGCGGCTTCCCTGCAACGCACCTGCGAGAGTATTCACAGGATGAGGTTTATACGATTGTCCGGGATATCTATAATTCCACGATTTTCTCGGATATCGTAAAGAGAAACCAGATTCGCAAGATCGACCAGCTGGAACGGGTGGTTCGGTACACATTTGCGAATGTGGGAAATTCATTCTCAGCAAAATCAATTTCTGATTATCTGAAATCAGAGCATCGTTCTATCGACAATGAAACGGTGTACAGCTATCTGGAAAAGTTGGAGAAAGCATATCTCCTTCATCGCTGTTCTCGATACGACCTGCGCGGAAAGGAGGTTCTGAAAACGCAGGAGAAGTTTTATCTTGCCGATACCGCTTTGCGTTACAGCGTGCTGGGCTACACACCGGACAGCGTCGCTTCCAGTCTGGAAAATGTGGTGTATCTGGAACTTTGCAGACGAGGATATACCGTGACGATTGGGAAAACGCCGGATGGTGAGGTCGATTTCGTGGCGCAGAAGCAGAATGACCGGTTGTATGTGCAGGTCACGCAGGAGATTAAATCCGAAAAAACAGAAAAGCGTGAATATGAACGACTGCTGGAAATCCGGGATAACTATCCAAAGTATGTTTTAAGAACCGATGAATTTGCCGGAGGAAATTACCAAGGCATTAAGAGTATGCACATTGCAGATTTTCTATTGAGTGCAGAATATTAACGATGAGGGCGGCGGTGAGCCGCCCTTTTACATAGCTAGGTTTCTGATTGAAATTGGAGACCTGGATATTTTTTTGCCGATAACTTGAAATTTTAAATTCCAGTGAAATGGTAAATTCCATCTGACATTAGGGCATGCGGCCGGTGGAATTTACTTTTGAAAGTTTCAAATGACAAAATAGAGATACTATACCATTGCAAAAAAGAAGCGAGCACGATATAATATGGATAAGAAGGCAAAAGTCACCGCAATGGTGTGAAAATAGATTTTGGCTGTTTCCATAAGGAATAGATCGAGAGGCGTTATCTTCAGTGGCTGAAAATACAGATGTGTGATGCTTGCAGCAAGCTATTTGTATAAGCCGAAAGGCCGCAGAAATGCGGCTTTTCCTAAATACATGAGTTAGCCGAACCTAACTTGTCAATGTGCACGTGCCGGTTAGATAAATCTAACTATAAAAGGAGAGACAGCAATGCGAGAACACAAGAATTTCTGGGACAGAAATGCAGGTCTGTATGACTGCTTTATGCGAAAAGACAGGGCAGTATACGAGAAAATGTATGAGCTGATCCGTCCGGTCGTGAAAGACAAAACAGTGCTGGAGGTGGCTACCGGAACGGGGCTGATCGCCAAGCACATCGTAAAATCAGCGGCACACATCGAGGCGACGGATGCCTCTCCGGAAATGATTACAGAGGCCAAACGGGGGAATTACTCTGCGAAGCTGCGTTTTTCCGTGCAGGATATGTTTTCTCTGCCATACGCGAGCAAATCATTCGATGTGGTAATCGTATCAAACGCACTGCACATTGTGCCTCAGCCAGAAAAATCATTGCGAGAGATCAAACGGGTGCTGAAGGATGACGGTGTGCTGATCGCGCCTACCTTTACGCACGCAGAAAACTCATTTCCCGGCAAGGTCAAAGCCTTTTTCATGAATCTGGCAGGCTTTCCTCTCCACAGCAAGTGGACGAGTGAAGAATACCTGAAATTTCTGCAACAGAATGATTGGACAGTGCGAAAAAGTGTTGTTCTAAAGGCCACTTTTCCGCTGACCTATACGGAATGTGTGAAATCGGAGGTGTGATAAGATGTCATTTTTTGAGAACACCAGAAAGCCTGTGGGGCTTGGCGGGAAAATCATGGTCGCCATGATGAACCTGGGGCACAGTCCTGTGGCACGGTGGGGACTTCGCTTTTTGGAGCTTACTCTGGACGCCAAGGTGCTGGACTGCGGCTGTGGCGGAGGGGCGAACATCAAGAGACTTCTGAAAAAATGCCCGGAGGGTATTGTCAAGGGCATTGACTATTCCCCCGTCAGTGTGGAGAAATCCAAAAAGGTCAACGAGGTCGCCATAGCGGAGGGCCGCTGTACCGTTCTGCAAGGCAGCGTGGCGAATATGATCTTTGCAGGCGACTGGTTCGATGCGGTAACGGCCTTTGAAACCGTCTATTTCTGGCCCGATCTGCCGCAGTGCTTCCGGGAGGTTTACCGGGTGCTGAAGCCTGGCGGGACATTACTCATCTGCAACGAAAGCAACGGCGATACGGACAAGGACAAGAAGTGGACGGAGATCATCGGCGGCATGACCATCTACAAGGACGCCGAGCTGAAGACGTATCTGGAGCAGGCGGGCTTTCACGATGTGCAGATACACAAAAAGAAAAGCTGGCTCTGCATTACGGCGTGGAAATGAGGGGGCTAAATCATGAGTATCTTTGCATCTATCTTACGCAGCGTATACAAGCTCTCCGGCGCGAAAAAGGCGTTCGCCTTGCCGGAGGATGCACTGCGAAAGGAAATTGAAAAGCAGAACCGGCATCGTGGCGTTTTTACGCCCACCGACCGCAAGGCATATTATGAAACGATCGCGGTAAACGGCTTTCCCTGCCTGATCGTGCGAGAGCATCCGAAGCCGTCCGAGCGCGCGATCCTCTACTTCTTCGGCGGCGGTATGGTGATCGGCCCCGATAAGGGCGACCTGCCTGTGATGCGCAAGCTCTGCCGCGAGACCGGCTGTGATGTGTGGTTTCCGTTTTACCCGCTCTGCATGGAGCACTGCATTACTGAAACATACGCAATGGTGTACGAATGTTATCGAAAAATGATTGCACTGTATGGCGGCGGAAATGTCAGTACCTGCGGCTTTTCCTCCGGCGGCGCGTTGGCGCTTGGCATTGCGGCACATAATAACGCGCAGCCTGAACCGCTGTCGCAGCCAAGGCACATTGTTGCCGTATCCCCCGGCGAGGTGCCGTGGAACGATGCGGAAATGGCGCGGATGCAGGCACTCAATGAAAGGGATGTCGCCATCGACTATGCTTTCATGGTGACGGTGGAGAAGCTCATGCGGCATGGCTGCGAGAATGTACCGGACTATATGCTCTCCGGCTCACGGGGAGATTTTACCGGCGTAGGCGATATTCACTTCTTCTATTCTGCTGACGAGGTGCTCTACGGCGCATTGCCGGACTTTGAGGAAGCCTGCAAACGCGCAAATGTCCCCTATACGGTGTCTGCTCGCCCGAAGATGGTGCATTGCTACTGTATGCTGCCGATCTTCAAGGAGGCAAAGGAGGACTTTGCAAAAATCGTGGACATTTTGAAGAAATGAGGCCGGAAACGGTCGTGTGATGATTGAAACATGGAGGAAAACCCATGGAACGCAAAGAGACCATTCGCGGTGCGTACCGAATGACCGGCGAGAATAATTTTTATGACGGCATGATCACCTGCTCTACTCTGAGTGGGAAAGCGGTGTGCCGCTTGGTGTGGGCAATGAACAAGGCGGAAAACGACGCCTATCTGGAAAAGGCACTGTCCGGGATTCCGGAGCATTTCTCCGGTAAGCTGCTTGAGGTGCCTGTCGGAACCGGTATTTTGACCATGCCGGTTTATCAGACTATGCCGGAGGCAGACATCACTTGCCTCGATTATTCGCCCGATATGATGAGGCAGGCACGGGAAAAGGCTGACCGCCTGCACCTGAAAAATGTAACCTTCCGGCAGGGCGATGTGGGGGCGCTTCCCTATGAAGACGATACTTTCGACATCGTTTTGTCGCTGAACGGCTTTCATGCTTTTCCGGACAAGGAAGCCGCTTATCGGGAGGTTTTCCGGGTCTTGAGACCCGGCGGGACATTCTGCGGCTGCTTTTATGTGATGGGCGAGCACAAGCGGACGGATTGGTTTGTCCGGCATGTTTATGAAAAGGCAGGTTTTTTCACACCGCCCTATGAGACGGTTTCCAGTCTGAAAGCACGGCTGGATGGAATGTATACGGATGTGGACATGGGAAACCTGAAAAGCATGGCATGGTTTGCCTGCCGAAAAGCGGGTTAAATCTGAGATGGTCTCATGCACGCAAGAAAGAACAAGGAGGGAGGCAATCAGATGAAGGACAACGAGCTTCTATTCGACCTCAAAAGCCATGTGCTGTATTCAAAGCCTTGCAAGAAAGAAATCCTGGCGAAAATCGCCCTGCACTATCCGGAAGCAGAGCGGGAGACAGTATGGGAAAAGGTGCAGCGGCAGTACGCGGTCTTTCTCTCCGACTGGCGCACCGACTTGGGCGGCAAAAAGAACTTCCACAACAGCGTAGGCGGCACCTACGACTGCATCGCCATCATGAGCTATTATGTGGTCTGCAAAGCAATTACTTCGTTCCGTGAAATTGAAGAGATGGAGGAAAATCTGATCCTGCCGACCTTCCGCAAGCTGAAATTCGTGGACTGCAACAAGCCGTTCTGGAGGAAGCTGATGTACAGGGCGTTTGTTCGTGCGAAAAGCGGCTGCGACAAATGGCACGATTACGAGATGTCGGTTGCGCCTTACGAAAACGGCAAGCCTATTTATTATGAGTTTACGTCGTGTCCGGCGGCGGAGTTCGCCATCCGGCACGGTCTTACGGACATCATGCCCGCCCTGTGCAATGTGGACTATGCGTCCATGGAACTGCTCCATGCCAAGCTCGTGCGGACGACCACCTGCGTGGACGGCTGCCGATGCGACTATACCATCTGCGGCGATAAAGACCCGTACTTGAAGGGACATCCCGAATACCGGGATGAGGCGGGCTTCAGGAGGAATCGGTAATGCTTTTACAGGTGATTTTGGAAGGCATCGGGCTGGGCGTTCTGCTCATTTTGGTTTGCGCCATCGGTATCCGCAAGGGCGCGGTGGGCATGGTGCATCTTTACAGCCAGGAGGTGCAGGAGCGGTGCGTAACGCTGGGACTTACAACACACGCGAAAATCAAGCGAAATGCTTTGATTTTCAAAGCTGTCTGCGTCCCCGGATACATCGCCTATGTGCTGGTCTGCGTCTATGCGCTCAACGGCGCAAAGGGCTTCGTTCAGGGCTTCTGGCAGCTGCTGGCCATACTGTCCGTTATGAATCTCATAGACCGATTTTGGGTTGACGGCTATTGGGTAGGACATACGAACGCATGGGAAATTCCGGGAACGGAAGACCTGAAACCCTACATTACAGCCAAGGATAAGGGCAAAAAGTGGCTGTTCGGCACAATTGGTATGGCGGTCATTTCGGCAGCACTGGCGGCGATTATGATGCTTTTTATGAAAATATGAGGTGATAGAAATGCTGCTTCAAACATATGGCGACAGGAGGAATCCTGCCGTGCTGTTCTTTCATGCAATGGGTGTGACAGGAGCGAGCAGCGAACCGATTGCGAGGTATTTGCAGGATCGATATTTCTGCATCTTGCCCACCTCCACCGTTTACTGCGAGGGGCAGAAATATGTCAGCAAGCAGGACGAAATACGGCAGGTGGAGGACTTTCTGCATCGACAGGGCGTGGAGCGGCTGGCGATGGTGGTCGCTTCTTCCATCGGTGCAGACCTTGCCATGGCGTTTCTGACGCAGACGAAGCTGCCTGTGGAGCACGCTTTCTTTGACGGCGGGCAGTTCGCCCAAATCGGAAAGGGCACGCGCCGTATCATGACGCCGTTTCTGTATTTTGCCATCAAGAGCCTATATTGGTCGAAGGGCGGTACGCTGAAAAAGATACTGTGGTGTGACGACGATTCCATAAAGTCGTATTTTATAGACGCTGGGAAAAATCTGACCTACACAAATTTGCGGCGACAGATTCTGGACAGCCTGGAGGATAAACCCTTTCCAGCACTTTCCGAAGAACTGCAAAAGCATCTCTATTTCGAGTTTGGCAGCATAGAAGATCATTTCAAATACCGTCAAGCGGTGATAGAAGCCTATCCCTGCGGCAATTACCCCGTATTTGAGGGATACGATCACATGCAATATCAGATTCGTGATCCAAAGGGCTTTGCTGAAATGCTGGCATTTATCGCTGGGCAGGACGGTATGCCGAAGCTGCCGTTTATCAGAAAGTGAGAGGACCCGATATGAAATACAAAATCGAGAAAAACACCGTGCAGGAGACGCTGATCCTCCCGCTGTATTCCCGAAAGCTGTGTTCGGAACTGTATCCGAACCTTTACCGGGACGAAACGGCGGTGCGTCTGATCGACCAGATCGACTACGACTTTTCAGAGGCAGAGAAAAATTCCCGCAGCCTGATGCAGCGTTTCGGTGCGCTGGAGGTGGCCATGCGGCAGAATGACCTTGCTTTTGAGGTGCGGGATTACCTGAAATCTCACCCCAATGCGGCAGTGGTCAATCTGGGCTGCGGGCTGGATAACACCGGCAAAGCCTGCGACAACGGCAGCTGTAAAATCTACAATCTGGACTTCCCGGATGTGATCGCCTTGCGGCAGCAGCTGCTGCCCGCCGGGGAGCGGGAGCAAAACATCCCCTGCGACCTGAAAGACCCCGCATGGTTTGACAAGATCGATGCCTCCGGCGGGGCGGTGTTCTTTGCCTCCGGGGTGTTCTATTACTTCCTGACGGAGCAGGTTCGGGAACTGGTGCAGGGGATGGCGGACGCTTTCCCCGGCGGAGTGCTGGTCTTTGATGCTGCCAACCGTACGGCGGTGAAGATGATCGCCAAAACGTGGCTCAGGACGGCGAAAATCAAGGATGTGGGAGCATATTTCGCGGTTTCGGATGCGAAAAGCGAGCTTTCCCCATGGGACAGCCGTTTGCAAGTATCCAGCAGGGGCTATATGATGGGCTACAACGACCTGAAAGACCCTTCCGTCAGCGGCTTTTTCCGATTTCTCGCCAAGGTCGGGGACAACGGGATGAAAATGCAGATCGTGAAGATCGGATTTGGAGGCAAGCTATGAAAATTCTGGTATATGGTGCAGGCGTTCTGGGGTGCAATCTGGCAAGAAATCTGCTGCGCGCCGGAAAGAATGTCACTCTGCTTGCGCGGGGAAACTGGGCTGCGGAGATCAAGCAGAATGGCCTGCGGATCAAGGACAAATTTTCGCTCCGCACCTCGGTCAGCCGCATTCCGGTGGTGACTGAACTTGCACCGGATGCAATGTACGATGTGATCTTTGTGGTCCTGCGCTATACACAGCTGGATTCCGTTCTGGACACGCTGCGGGCGAACCGGACGAAGAACATCGTTTTTGTGGGGAACAATGTGCAGGCGAGGGCGCTGGCGGCGGCACTGCCGGAAAAGAACGTCCTGTTTGCCTTTGCGCTTTCTGCCGGGCATCGGGAGGCTGACCGGGTGGTCTCCATCGACCTGAAAAAGATCACCATCGGACAGCTGCCGGGTGCAATCTCCAATAAACAGTTGATCGGGCGCATCTTCCACGGCACAAAATATAAGGTTGTTTACGAGCCGAACATGGAGGACTATCTGCTCTGCCATGCCGCGTTTGTGATGCCTGCGGCCTTCGCCTGCTATAAGACAGACGGCGACCTGAAAAAGCTCAGGGGAGATACCGCGTACCTGAACCGTCTGCTGGATGCCAACATCGAGGGATACCGCGCCATCCGAGATGCCGGGCACACCATTCTGCCCAAGGAGGATGCAGACTTTGAAGGGGAGAAATACCGCAAGACCTGCCTGCGCTTTTTCAAGCTGATGTGCGCCACCTCGCTGGGGAAACTCTGCGCCTCCGACCATGCCATGAACGCCATCGACGAAATGAGCGCACTAAACCGGGATCTCAAAAAGTTTTTCGATGAGCATGGTGCAGCCTATCCGGTGTGGCAGGCACTGGAAGCGGAAGCCGGGAGGTATCTGCAATGAAATACGCTGGAATGCCCTTTGGAATGTGGGTGCTGTTTGCCGGTTCCTTTCAAAAGCAGCTGACCACTGTGCTGGGCTATGATGTAGCTACCGCAAAAGCCATCACGAAAAAGGCAAAGCCGCAATACCAGCAGATCATCCGCAGGCTGCCGGAGTTTGAAAAAGCGGACCGCTTCAAGATGAACATCGTCAACTGCGCAATGCTCGGCGCGTTCATTCTCTCCATGCCGCAACGCCCAGAGGTGGACAGGCTGACGGATTACTACGCAAGATCCATGATGACAAAGCCCATGCAGTGGTTCTGCCGCAAAAGCGGAAAAAGCAAGTTCACCCCAAAGGATATTGCCGCTATGAAAGCCACTGCCGCCCTGAAAGCCGCCGACCGCAACCCCTATTCGTGGAACATGGAGTTTTACGAATACCCGGATGGCAGCGGCTACGAGGGACGCTTTACCAAATGCGGCATCTGTGTGCTGATGAAGGAGCTGGGTCTGTACGACCTGACCCCCGCCCTGTGCCGTCTGGACTACACCATGAGCGAAGCGGGCGGTGTGACAAATTTTGTGCGGCAGTATACCCTTGCCTCCGGCGGGCCCTACTGCGACTGCGGGTACAAAAAGAAAGGGTAACGCTGCGATTTTTGCATAATTTTTTTTGAAGGAGGTTTTTTCCGTGAAAAAACAGTCCGATCTTTCCCAGCTGATGGGTTACGCCGGGAACTACCGATATTTCACCTACGCTTCGTGGGTGCTGTCTGCGGTCAGTGCGCTGGTGGCGCTGGTGCCTTTTGTGTACATCTGGAAGATCCTGCGGGATGTGTTGAACGCCGCGCCGGACTATGCGCAGGCGGTGAACATCCCCCATTACGGCTGGATGGCAGTGCTATTCGCAGTGCTGTCCTACCTCATTTACATTGCGGCGCTGATGTGCTCCCATCTGTCAGCGTTCCGGGTGGCGACCAATCTGCGGCTGGCGGTGTCGGAGCATCTGGCGGTGCTGCCGCTGGGCTTTGCCGAAACTTTTGGCAGCGGCAAGCTGCGCAAGATCATCCACGAAAGCACCGGAGCCGCCGAGACCTATCTTGCCCACCAGCTGCCCGATCAGTATAACGCCATCGCAACCCCGGTGGTCAAGACCTTCGGGCAGTCGGTCTTTTCCTTCAAAAAGTTCAAGGCCACCATTGACGAATACGAAAAGTGGGTCATCTCCTACACCAAAGACCTGCGCCTGCCCATGATGTTCTACACCGCCGCCGTCAACGGCGTGTTCGCCTTTTTGATCGCGGGCGGGCTGCTGTTCACGGCACACGGTGTCACGCCGGAATTCCTGCTGAACCTGCTGTTCTATATCATCATTACGCCGGTGATCTCCCTGACCCTGACCCGTATGATGTACATGAGCGAGAGCAAGATGGTGGTAGCGGATGCGCTGGCACGCATCGACTCGGTGCTGGAGGCGGCGCCCATGCAGGTGCAGGCTGTTCCGCAGTACCCGAAGGATTCCTCTGTCACGTTGCGGGATGTGCATTTCAGCTACGACGGAAAAACCGAGGTCATCAAGGGCGTTTCGCTGGAGATTCAGCCGGGGCAGACCGTGGCTTTTGTAGGCCCCTCCGGCGGCGGCAAGACCACTGTTTCCCGGCTGGCAGCACGGTTCTGGGATTACCAGAAGGGCAGTATCACCGTGGGCGGCATGGATGTCTCCCGAATCGACCCGGAAAAACTCATGAGCCTGTATTCCATCGTCTTTCAGGATGTGACCCTGTTTGACAACACAATCCTCGAAAACATCCGTCTGGGGCGCAAAGGTGCCACCGACGAGGAGGTCCTTACGGCGGCAAAGCTGGCAAACTGCGAGGAATTTGCCGAGAAGCTGCCGGACAAGTGGAACACCAACATCGGCGAGAATGGCTGCGCTCTTTCCGGCGGCGAGCGTCAGCGCATTTCCATCGCCCGTGCTTTTCTGAAGGATGCGCCTATCATCCTGCTGGACGAGGCCACAGCCAGTTTGGATGTGGAGAACGAAACTGCCATTCAGGAAGCACTGTCACGACTTATCAAGGATAAAACGGTTCTCATTATTGCTCACCGAATGCGCACTGTTTCCAGTGCAGATAAGATTGTGGTGCTCAAAGATGGAGCAGTAGCAGAACAGGGAGCGCCTGCACAGTTGCTGCATAAGGGCGGCATTTTTGCCCACATGGTACAGCTCCAGACTAAGAGCCAAGGCTGGTCGTTGATTAAGGCATAACAGAGAAGGAAAGCGAAACGGTCTGAGCCCTGTGTACAGCACGGGATACAGATATGCTGGATTTGAACCTGCCAAAGAATAGTTATGTGTTTTTATGTAAACATCTGGAGGAAGGCATATATCAAGTTCCTGCTGTTTTTGCATCGGATGTACTGAAACGAAATACAGACTCTTTACGCTGTGCGGTCGAGAATGATGTGTTTGACTCGCTTCCGCAGGATTCGCTTTTGAACGAGTTGGAAATGGGGGATTAGGTGCAAAATAACTGCTGACGGCGTAGAATCTTGGTGGCTAACTTGGTGGATATCTTGATGGGTGTCATCCTCTAAGTTATCATGGGTTGTGTCATAGGACTTATCATTGGCTGTGCCCATGATAGAGTGATCATGAGTGATTTGCTGATCGAACTGTCCTGTATGCAGGATTGGCCTGGAGCACAGGAGACTGTGCAGGAAATCCTGAAAGGGGACGAGTAGAAAAAAGAGCAGCTGCATGAGCAGGAAGTGCAGAAGGAAGAAGAAAATAGACAGAGCAGTTGATGATGGAATGTCCGGTGCAGTGTGGGTGTAATGCTCATGTTGCATCGGTTTTTTTTGTAAAAATAATTTTTAATAATGTTGATTTTTAACTGCTCTTAACTCAAATATTGCATCTTAACTTAAAAAGAGTTATAATACAGAAAAAGAGTTAAGATTGCAGGTGATGACATGGAATATCTCGATAAAGTTCTGGGAGTCAAGGTTACCTATGATGATGTGGAGTTTAAGCATTTGCCCAATTTTATAGCCACAAGGTACCGTTTAAGGATGGTGTCAATGATTGAACAGAAGATGATTTTTCTTTATCCTAAGACAGAACTGGAGCAGATTGAAGTACTGAAAAAACATATTGCTCGGATACAGAAAAATGAGAACGTGCCTGTTGTGCTGGTGCTAAAAGAACTTAGTTTTCGCCAGAAAGAATATTTGATTCGTGAGAAGATTCCTTTTATTGTAGAGGGAAAGCAAATTTACTTGCCCTTTATGGCAGTGTATTTGCAGGAACGGTGCAGCGCCGAAAAAAAGCCACGGGAAGAAATACTTCCATCGGCGCAGATGCTTCTACTGCATTTCATTTATGGAGGCGCACAGGAATCATCTACAAGTCAAGCTGCGAAAGACTTGGAACTGACACCTACTTCTATATCAAGGGCATCAAGACAGCTTGAAGAAATGGGATTGCTGCATATCAGAAAAGTCGGTGTGCAGAGGATCATGCAATCTGAGGATTCTCCGAAAACACTGTTCCAAAAAGCAGGAGATAAGTTGCTGAATCCAATAAAACGAACGGTTTATATTCCGAAAGAATTGGTGGGAACAGAGCTGTTGGAAAGTGGATATTCGGCGTTGGCAGAGTATTCCATGCTGAACACACCGAATGTCAGATGTTATGCGGCAGAAAGAATCTCTCAATGGAAAGATGTTATGTCCAATAGCTTGCAGAATTCGCAGGTGCAAGTGGCCGTAGAGATGTGGAGATACAATCCCAGAAAATTGTCTGCGCGAAATGTCGTAGACGAACTTTCGTTGGCATTGGCATTGAGAGAAGATGCAGATGAACGGGTTGAAGAAGCAGTAGAAGAAATGTTGAATGAACTGTGGAGGAAGATAGATGGTTACAGGAATTGATAGCTTTAAGGAATGGTTCAAGGGCAGTGAAGAACAATATGCTATCATTGGTGGAACTGCGTGTGACATTCTGATGACGGAGGAGGGATTGGACTTCCGTGCGACAAAGGATATTGACTTGTTTTGATTATAGAGGCAGTTGACGCAAATTTCGGAAAGAAATTTTGGGAATATGTAAAACAGGCGGGATATGAGCATTGCAACAAAAGTAATAAGGGGGACTTTTATCATATGTTTAACAGGAAATATTAAAGTTCAAGTGAATCTTCTGCATCAACCCACATCTGTAAATTTCCATCAAGATATAATCTTGCATATTCCAGTGGTTCGTCAATAGCAAGTGCATTTAATGCACAGTCTGATCCAGGCGTGGTTTTTAAATCTTTTTCGGCCTCCCAGCAGTCAATGCGAAGCATATAGCCAACATTTGTATAAATGTCAATGCTGTTTCGTTGTGGATTGTATTCTGCAAATATTGTTCTCATCGTATCCTATCTCCTTATTGTTCAATCAATCATTTGCGACAAAAATTAGAAGCATTTCAATCAGTTCACCATGTCACTTTTATTTTGTGTTATACTGTTTTATAGATTTTCCTTGCCCTTGTATTTGCCCTTATCAGAGTTCGTAAACACTGGTGGGACGATATAACACAAGGGAAACAATAAGGGAAAGCTCACCTGCGACAAATCCAGTGTTTTCAATGGTTTGCGGAGAATTTAATAACAAAATATAACAGTTATTAAATTTCTTAAAACAGGTGAAATCTCAATCGGAATTTATTAAGGAGGATATGAATGAAACTGTTTTTATGTTCGCACTTTTCAAGTGTAGGAAGTTTGATAAAAGAAGAAATTGATAACAAGAAAGTCGCATTTATTCCCACAGCTTCGCTGCGTGAAGGCTATACCGGTTATGTCGGCTCGGCTCGAAAGCTATTCAATAAACTGGGAGCAACCGTAACGGAAATTGATATTTCAACGGAGGCTTATTTAACGATACAGTCCGTTTTTGAAGATGCGGATGTGATCTATTTTACTGGTGGAAATTCTTTCTTCCTTATGGATCAGCTCCGTAAAACGGGAACGGATGAGCTATTGAAGAAGGAATTGGAAAAGGGAAAACTGATGATCGGTGAATCGGCGGGTGCGATTATATGCGCTCCAACTATCCAATATATTGAACAAATGGATGAAAAGCCGGAGGACTACTCACAAGAAGATGATGCAGGGCTTGATTTGATTGATTTCTATGTTCTTCCGCATTATCTTACAGCACCATTTAAGAAAGTTACTGAAAAAATAATGACTGAATTTTCGGATTTGAATCTATGCCCAATTAACAACCGTCAGGGAATTGTAATCGATGGTGAAGGTTCAAAGGTTATTTGCAAAGACTAATTTGAAAATTCAAGTTTGGAGAATTGAGAAAATCGAAGTTTGTGATGGTAGATAATATGGAATGGTTTAATGTTTTTGGGCTGATTTTTATTGCAGTCATTATGATACCCAATGTTGTATTTGCGATTAAGTGCAAAGATGGATTTGATAATACGTGGAACAATAAATATGTTGAGGTCGCAGAACAAGTAGGGAGATTGGGTTGTTTCGGATTCATGATAATCAATATTCCGGGAACTTGGTTCGGGTGGTGGTCTGACGAAGCATTTGCACTATATCTGATTGTAGATACCATATTAGTAATGCTTTATTGTGCTATTTGGATTATATGTTTTAAGAAAAACAGCGTTTTCAGAGCATTAGCACTTTCTATTATTCCTTCAATGTTGTTCTTATTTAGTGGGATTATGAGTAGGTCAGTGCTATTGATTATTGCATCAGTATTATTTGCACCAAGTCATATTGTGGTTTCATATAAAAATGTAAAATGATATTTACAAATTCCCGTTTATTGGGAAGTCGCAGAGAACGAAAAATCGGGAGTTGGAGGAGAGTTGATGAAAAAAAGAATAAACAAATCAATCTTATTTTATGTTGCATCAGTTCTGTTTTTGATAGCCTCAGCTATTGGCTTAATGAGTGGAAATGAAAATACTATGGCTATAGTATGGTTAAGTCTTGGTTCCGCATTTCTTTGCTTAGGTTCGACTCATAAGAAAAAGGAAAACAATCAAACAAATACAAATGATAAATAATTTTCTGTTTGTATTGCTAAGAAATTAGAATTTGTGGAGGGAAGCCAAATGAAAGAAAAAACTTATCATACTCGATGCGGAACGATTCACTATTGGGCAAGCGTGTCAAACCCGGATACAATTACGCTTGTTCTTCTACCGGGATTGACGGCAGACCATAGATTGTTTGATAAGCAGATTCAGTATTTCGAGAACAGGTATAATGTTATCGTCTGGGATGCACCGGCACACGCTTCCTCATGGCCGTTTCGGTTTGATTTTGATTTGTTCGACAAGGCAAAATGGCTGGATGATATCTTAAACCAAGAAGGACTTGCAAAGCCTGTTATTGTCGGGCAGTCTATGGGTGGATATGTGGGACAGGCTTATGCGCAGCTTTACCCAGACAAAATGACAGGCTTTGTCTCCATTGATTCTGCACCGCTGCAACGAAGCTATGTGACGGCAGTTGAGATATGGCTTTTGAAACGGATGGAGCCGGTATATGCTCATTATCTGTGGAAATGGCTCCTGAAATCGGGATCGGAAGGCGTTGCCACGACTGAATATGGTAGAAGCCTCATGCGTGAAATGATGCTGACTTATGACGGAAACCAGAAACGCTATGCACAAATTGCTGGACATGGCTTTCGTATTTTGGCAGCGGCCATGGAAAAGAATCTGCCGTATGAAATCAAGTGTCCCGCATTATTGATGTGCGGCACACAAGATCACGCTGGTTCGTGTATACGGTACAACAAAGCATGGCATCGCAATGCGAAAATTCCTTTGACGTGGATCGAAGGAGCAGGACACAATTCCAATACAGACAAACCCGAACAGGTGAATCGTTTGATAGAGGAATTTGTTGCTGATATTTTATAACAGACAACTTCAAGTTTGGAGAATTGAGAAAATCGGAATTTGCGGAGAGATTTCCTGAACTTTCCTTATTTTTCAAGGCTTTCAGCCTCTTAAATAGTGAAATGATATGTATTTTCCCTTATTTTTGCCCTTGTGAGATAATCGTGAGGGAAATAAGGGAAATTTCTTTTAGTCATTGCCTGCCACCTTGTCGAGAAGCCTTGCTGAATCACGCTTAGCTTTTCTGGTGGAGTGAGCATAGACATTCATAGTGGTACTGACATCTGAGTGTCCTAACAGTTCCTGCACATCCTTTGGAGCAGCTCCGTTTGAAAGCAAGTTGCTTGTATAGGTGTGTCGCAACTGATGAAAATGAAATCCTTCAAATCCATCTAGTTTAGCGGAAACTGACCGGCACACAAGACCAAGTGTGCTTGGTAATTCAAGGCAACCATCCGGTCTTAAGCATACAAAGGATATTTCCTTATATTCTTCAGGAACATCCTGTGTTCCATCCAGATGATAATATTCATAATACACTCTGTTTTTGTCCTGCACTTCTTTGTAGTAATTGCGGTGATAGAGTTCACCATACTGCATCCGGTTTTTAAGCTGTTCTTTTCTTGCTTCTTTCAGTATGCCTGCTAGAGTATCTCCGAAATCAACAATTCTTACTTTTTTACGTTTGGTAGGTCCAATGATGTTCTTGTGTCTGGCTCCATCATAACGGATACTTCTCTTGATAGTCAGGTATTGTTCCTCGAGATTAATATCCTGCCATGTAAGACCACAAACCTCACCAATACGAAGTCCTGCATAATATGCTATTTGAATTGGCAGTATTGCTGGGGGATTTTTTTCTTCAAGGTATTTTATTAACCTCTGATAATCTTCGTGTGAGATTGGCTGAACACCTTCCTCAATGTCATCATCCGAAAATAAATCCACATCCTCTGCCTGTTTTTTCAGCTTGATATACTGCATTGGATTGAAAGTAATTAACTGTTTTGGAAATACTGCAAATCGGAAAGCCTGCTGTAATACAGCGGAAAATGAATGAATATAATCCTTGCTGTAGCCCTTTTTGACAGTTCCATCCGGATATTCGCCACCAAATGTCAGTAAATCAAAGAATGACTGTAAATGTTCCGCAGTAACATTCTTTAACTTTCTGTCAGCAATAGGATGTTTCTTGATAACTCTGATTGCACCAAGGTAGTTTTCAACAGTTCCATTACTTAATGTACCTGTTTTTAGTTCTTCCTCAGACCATAAATCAAGTAAATCTCCTACAGTGAGATTATCCGTCTTAGCAACAAATCTTTTATTCTCATAATCATCCATTGCCTGACGGAGCAGTTTTTCCGTTTCACTCTTGCTTTCTGTTCCAACATATTCTTTCTGAACCAGATTGCCACTTTGATCTTCTACATAGAAGCGGTAGTACCATTTCTTTCCTTTTTTTCTTACAGATCCTTTTGCCATAATCGTGTTTCTCCTTTCGATATTCGACAATCGGAACTGATGAAATGCTTCTTGCGTGTAGGTATCTTATGGACAAGTCCATAAGCCAATTCGCCGCTCGTCAAATCTGTAAACAGTTTGACTCGCTTGGGCTCATTGTATCATAACTCCGGTTGTCATTCTATACCGAGTCGGAATTATCTTCTAAGAGATTGGATAATCTTTGCACCGCCATATCCGGATTCTTGGAATATGTTCTTATGATGTCAGCTATGTCATTGAATGCATTAACAGAGTGGGTTATCTCTCTTAAAAACATTATCTCATTGTATTCCTGATTGGATTCAAACCCCATCTTGGCTGCCACATCTGCATATTCTGTGTTTCCCTTGAAATTATTGCAAGCATTTGTAAATGAATCGGCAAATAGCTTGTATTCGTTTAATATTGCCAGCAACAGGTTCTTGGCGAAATCTCCATCTGCATTATCAAGGTTTGTTGGAAGATTTTCGATAATACCTGTCATAGCGTCTCTTATAAGAAGTTCTTTCTTATCTGTTATATCTGTTTCGTAGCTGTCAGTTTCGCCTTTAAGCCATTCCACAGATACATGAAGTGCTTCTGAAAGTCCTTCAAGTACCATCTTCTTGGTATTGTCGATTGTTCCAGCTTCATAACGCTGTATGGTGGAAGCGGTGACTCCCATCTTGTCTGCAACATAAGGTTGTGTAAGGTTTAATTCTGTTCTGCGGCTTTTAGCCCTCTCACCGATAATCCGGCGAAGTTCCTTATCCTTCATGTTGTCTGCCTCCTTTTCGGTTATTCCTTTCGGTATGTTCATACTATATCATATAAAAATTAAAATTGCAATATGCAATGCTATAATTATTTTTATAATTTCGTAATGCTTGACAATAAAATATAAAAGCGATATACTGACAGAAAAATAAATTGCATAATGCAATTTAAAAGGAGATGATTAAATGACGGAAAGAAAGATTGCTTTATCTATAGAAGATGCTGCCGATTATACAGGAATTGGAAGAAACACCCTGAGAAAACTTGTTGAGTGGGAAAAACTTCCTGTTCTAAAGGTCGGAAGAAAAGTTCTCATAAAGACGGATATGCTGGAAAAGTTTATGGAAGTCAACGAAGGCAGAGACTTGAGAGATAAGACTAGCGTAAAAGCAGTCACAAGAAAAGTGACAATTTAAAAGAGGCGGCTTCTAATGAACCCGCCCCTGATATATCAGACCGAAGCCATGATATACCTACACGCAAGAGGATTATAACATGTGCTTCTTCTGATATGCAACAACCAATTAACGGAATGGAAGACTGACAAATCACAAGATATCAAAGCCCTCGGCGTTTGAGAGCGAAATACACCCCTCGCACAAACCTGGGGTTTATGCTCAGCGTATTTCGCCCTTGCAGGGAGCAAAGCCACGCAGGCGTGACTTATACAAATGCTGTCGCATTTGGTTATGTCGGATACGGCAATAAGCCAACAACAATACCACTTATATTATCTGTTCATCTTTCATTCCAATTATCAGAGGAAGGAGAAGAAAGCACATTGACAACAAGACATTCATTTATACAGATGACCAAGCTGTCGAATGTCCGGGGAAGAATCACCTATATATCAAGCCATGCAAAGCAGGAACATCTGTATGCGGTTTATGAAACAACTGACAGAAGCTATTGGACGGAGCTTGCACGATGCAGCCAGCAGGAATTTAAGAAAAGCGGTGTTGATGGAAAGTGTATCGAAGCAAGGGAGCTTATCATTGCCCTGCCTGAATCACTTTATGAACAGGGAATGCCCGATATGCTGCTAAAATCGTTTACGGATAAATTCAAAGAAAAGTATGGTGTGGAATGTGTTGCAGCACTTCACCACAATAAGCGTATGACAAATTTCCATATCCATCTTATCTTTTCTGAAAGACAACTTCTTGCAGAACCTGTCATAAAGACTGCCACAAGGAATATGTTCTATGATGAACATGGAAATCATGTACGAACCAAGAAGGAAATCCTTGATGAAGCTGGCAATATCCGCAAAAGATGTAAGGTTATCAAAAAAGGCGAGGTTTATGAGAAGAAGCTGTTTACCTCTAAGAATACGAGGTTTAAGCAGGAAGATTTTCTGGACGAGGTAAAATTATTTTACACCAGAATGATAAATTGCTGGGTAACGGACGAAAAAGACAGACTTACAGTATTTGACCGTAATGGTCCATATCTTGCTACCAAGAAGATTGGTAAGAATAATTCTAAAGCTGAACAGATTGAGAAGGATAATAAACTGCGGATGGACTGGAATCGTGAAGTTGACAGGGCTATCATAAGCGAGGTTTCTATGGATGATATTCTACAGATAAAGAGGGAACATATCACAGAGCCAGTAAAGAGATCGATTGAGCGATACGGCAATAAGCCCGAAATGTTCTCGCTTATCCTGAATATGGCAATAGCAGAGCTGGTACTGCTTATCACAAAGGTGCTTGAGGCTATAAGAGGCATTCACAGCAGGCAGCAGCGTGAAAATGCTCACGAAGATAAAAACAAAGCTCAAAAGCAGGACAACGGAATACTTACAGCAGATGTGTTACCGCCAGAGCCTGTTATGATACCGGAAGCAGCCGCTTATCCGAAGTTAAAAAAGATAAAGACAGAACTGGACAGCCAGAATGCCATTATCTTTGAAGCTGAGAAACTAAGAGGCAGTCTTGAAATCGAAATGTCAAACTTAAAGGGACTGGCGAAGCTCACCAGAAAAAGCGATTTGCAGAGAAAGATTGACGAAAAGACGGATTATATCAACCGATTAAAGGTAGGACTCTCAAATATGGTTCGTAATAGCGGTTTTGAAAACATGAACGAGTTCCTGCTGACATTCAGAGAATGCAGTAATGTTTATACGGATTATCAGAGACAATACGAAAGCTGGAAGAATGCCTGCAGAAAACCGGATACACCTACGCATAAGGATGAAAAACTGTCGGATAAACTTGCAAGACTACAAAGGGAAGCCGCTGAAAACCAGAACAGTATCAGCAGGCAGACAAAGGACAGAGGGGGAAGATAATATGCTTTTTGTTTTATATTCTTTTGACGGAATTACGATAGAATATTGGAACTTAGCATGATATAATAATAGAAAATTTTTAGGAAGAGGTGAGAACGATATGAAAATTATCCGAGGTAACTACTCAGTACAGTTGATGTAAACTGTTGGCAGATTGTGCTGAGGTTAAAAGAAACTTGCCAGTAGTCGTTGACTGTACTGCCCTGATGCTTGAAATACAATATGTAAAGGAGTACAGTTATGCGTTATATAAAAGAAATATTAAAGAAAAACAGCATATGGGTATTGGTCTACATTGGACTAGGTATATTTAATTCATTTGTGGCTAATTACAAGGTTGACTATTTTCAAAAGGTTATTGATGGATTGGCTGATAGAACACTTGCATTTGCAGGAGTTGCAACATATGGTTTTATTTTGCTGGTAAATTACTGTATGAATTATCTGGATAATTACCCTGAAAAGAAGTTGGAACATGGTATTTATCTGGATTTTAAGCTTTTGTCACTTAGAAAAATAAGTACAATCGATTATACGGAATATCAGAAAATAGGAACGGGCAAACTTGTTCAAAGGATTGAGAATGGTTCAGCAGCAGGAAGAAATGTATTATTCAATTTCTGGTTGTGTTTGATTCGTGACTTACTTCCTACCATTAGTTTTAGTATATACTTTATTTGGGAAATAGATGAAAAAGTCACTTATGTACTGTTTGTAGGCTATACGGTTATTTTTATAATAACCAACATTCTATTGAAATTTCTTTACAAAATAAAAGAAAAGATTTTGAATAGTGAAGAACTATTAAATCACTATTTGGTCAGAGGCTATATGGAAATGCTGGTATTTCGTATGAGCAAACAGTTCCCGAGTGAAATAAAGAAGACTTGTCATGCAAAAGATGATATTGTTTCATCAAAAGTAAAAATGAATATGATTCATGAAGCATTCTTCACAATATTTGCACTACTTGTGGCAATGTTAGATATTGGTATTCTTTTTTATGCATGGAAAACGAAAAACCTTACGGTAGGTTCTGTGGTTGCACTAATTGCACTGATTGAAAATGCTTATACGCCAATTGCCATTTTTAATGTACTTTATGTCCAATATAAATTGGACAAGGCATCGTATAAGAGATTTGAGGAATTTTTAGGCTTAAAAGACGATGTTCAATTAAGAAACGGTAACGCAATAAATACAAATGTTGGAAAAATTGCAATAAGAAATTTATCATTCCAATATGAGGAACGAAAAATTATTGATGGCTTGAGCCTGTCAATACAAAAGGGAGAAAAAATAGCTTTTGTAGGAGAAAGTGGTTCCGGAAAATCGACCTTGATTAAGATTTTATTAGGGTTACTAAAATATAATCAGGGAGAAGTTCGCTTAGGAGACATGGAGTTAAAAGAAATTTGTCTTAATAATCTGTATGATAGAGTTAGTTATTTATCACAGGATGCCCCTGTTTTTGACGGAACAATAAAAGAAAATCTGGTATTTGAGAAACAAGTGTCAGAAGAACAAATGCTAGGGGCATTGAGTGAAGTGCAACTATCTCATTTAGTTGAAAATCTTGCGGAAGGTTTAAATACTGAAATTGGTGAGAAAGGTACTTGTTTATCGGGTGGAGAAAAACAAAGACTTGCATTAGCTCGCTTGTGGTTTGAAGACTCCGAACTTGTCATTTTGGATGAAGCAACATCTGCAATGGATAATTTAACAGAAGAAAATGTAATGAAATCAGTTATGCAAAAAATGAAAGATAAAACTGTCATTGCCATTGCACATAGATTAAATTCCATTGCAGGTTTTGACAGAATTATTCTCTTTAAAGAAGGGAGGATTGTTGGACAAGGTACTTTTGAAGAACTACTACATACAGATTCTTATTTTATGGACTTGTATAATGCGAATGTGAAATAATTGTTTTTTAGGTCGAAACTTGTAAAAATACAAAGGGGCTGTTGCTATTGCACTTTTTTAATTGTTAGAGTAGCAGTCCCTTAGTGTACTTAAAGTTCAATAGAGTCTTCTGCGTTTACCCATATCTGCATAGTTCCATCCAGATATAGTTTTGCATATTCAAGAGGTTCATCAATAGCAAGAGCATTTAATGCACACTGAGAGCATGGTGTAGTTTTAATACCATCTTCTGCCTTGTTGCAGTCAATACGGAGCATATATCCGGCACAGGTGTAAATGTCTATGCTATTCCGGTACATATTGTATTCTGCGTAAATAATATTCATATCGTGTCTCCTTCAAATCAATTAATCAAAATAAGAAATTCAGAAGCATTTCAATCAGTTCACCATGTCAGTTTCATTTTGTGTTATACTGTGTTATATGATTTTGTTTCCCTTGCGTTTTCCCTTACCCGAGTCCATAAACACTGATGGAACGATATAACACAAGGGAATATATAAGGGAAAGCACACCTGTCACAAACTTAGTATTTTCAATGGTTTGTGAGAAATTTGATAACAAAATATAACAGTTATTAAACTTCTTAGAATAGGTGAAATCTCAATCGGGATTGACCGAACTGAAGGTGAAGAATGCTTCTTGTCTAAAGGGCAAGAAGATGGGGATTAGAAAGTGTTTTTTACAAGGAGGAATCGTGTACGATTCTTTAGGTGTTTATCTATGAGAAGAAAAGATCGAGAAGTAACAAATATTATTGAAATTCTGCAGATTATTGAAAAAGCAAAAGTCCTGCATCTTGCTTTGTTTGATGCTGATTATCCTTACATCGTTCCACTTCACTACGGATACGAATATAAAGAGGGTATCTTGATTTTCTACATGCACTGTGCAAAAGAAGGGCATAAGCTGGATCTGATCAGAAGTAATCCAAATGTGTGCATTGAGGTAGAAAGTGATGTTGAGCTTATATCCGGCGGAGATGTAGCTTGCAAATACGGAGCATCATTTGCATCTGTGATTGGGCGTGGCCGTGCAGAATTAACAGAGGATGTGCAGGAGAAAATACGAGGCCTTTCGCTCTTTATGAAAAATCAGACGGGTCGTGAATTCAATATCAATGAAGAGATGGCATCGACAGTGGAGGTCATCAAAGTTGTTATCTCAGAGTTCACAGCCAAATCAAGATCGAAAGCTTAACAGCATGAGCTTTCCGTTTATGCTGATTATATGAATTGTACTGATCGGTGCAGGTACGCTGATAATGGTACTATGAGATAAATCGGGAAGCTGGAAGAATAAAAAGGATGAAGAAATGACGGTTCAACAATTAAAATATATTTTGAAGGTAGCAGAAGTTGGCTCTATTACCGAAGCGGCAAAACTGCTTTTTATATCACAGCCAAGTCTGTCCAATTCCATCAAAGAAACGGAAAAAGAGGCTGGTATCACCATTTTTCTCCGCAGTAGAACCGGAATTACTCTGACAAAAGATGGTGCTGAATTTCTCGGTTATGCTCGTCAGGTGATACAGCAGATGGAACTGCTGGAGGATCGGTATGTTACAAATCTTCCGGGGAAAGTGACATTTGGAGTATCTTCTCAGCACTATACTTTTACGGAAAACGCTTTTGTGGAGTTAGTTAAGCGTTTTGGACAAGAACGATACGCTTTTTATTATAATGAAACCGGAACACATCAGATATTGGATGATGTGAAAAATCGTGTCTGTGATTTAGGCATCCTTTATTTATCGCATGAAAGTGAAGTCGTCATGCGGAAAGTGATAGAGGAAAACCATCTGGTGTTTACCGAGCTATTTTCAGCAAAGCCTCATGTTTTTTTGCAAAAAGATCACCCATTGGCATCGAAAAAAGTAGTTTCCGTCCATGACCTCGCACCTTATCCGCGGCTAAACTTTGTACAGGGAGAGTATGAATCTGTCTATTTCTCAGAGGAACTATTCAGCTCCATTCCGGTGGATAAGGAAATTCGGGTCAATGACAGAGGGGCTATTGTCAATTTCATGCTTGGACTGAATGCCTATACTATTTCAAGTGGCATTTTCCCGAAATATTTGAACGGAGAAAATATCATCTCCGTTCCGCTTGCAGAAAATGAAACAATGCATATTGGATATGTGCTGAATGAAAATCAGGAATTAAGTGAACTTGGAAAAAGCTATCTGGAAGAATTGCGGAAATATGCTCCAGTCAATCCATAGTCATAGGTTATGAATAATCATATAAAATAGGTGTTATATATGTAGGGGCTGTCGCATTTTTTTCCTCAATCCGGCTGCACAGAGTATTTGAAAAGTGCTCCTGCTTGTATGTTTATGCGAACTACAATAAATTTTAATTCCTATGTTCTTCTCCCCATGTACACAAAGCCGTAAGCATAGGTATCAGAGATCTTCCTTTTTCAGTAAGACTATATTCTACTTTCGGGGGCACTTGAGGGTACTCTTTACGGCTCACTAATCCATCTTCTTCTAATGCTTTTAGCGAATCCGTTAATGTCTTAAAGGTTACTTTCCCAAGATATCTTTTCATTTCGTTATATCGGACGACTTCACGTTTGGAAAGGCAATACAGAATTGGCATTTTATATTTGCCATTGATCAGCGATAGTGTATAGGCAAATCCGGTTCCTTCCAGACGAAAATCATTTTGTTCTTCATTCTCCATTGCTATGAAAGTGTTGTTGGTACGGGACGTGTAGAGATCGTACTGGAAGAAGAAAAGGAAAAAGCATTGACACTTTTAATGAACCATTATCATCCGGTATCAGTAAAATTTAATCCCAAATTCGTACATATGACACAGTGCATGAAAATTATTATAAATGATATGACTGCCAAACGTGCCATGTCAAAGAAAAATACACTGGATTACAAAGTAATGCAATTTCAGGGCGAAGTAAGAAGCCCATATATGTACGAGGAGAAAAATCGGTCATGAAAGAATATCAG
The DNA here is from genome assembly GCF_046968865.1 of Gallintestinimicrobium sp. NCBI lineage: Bacteria > Bacillati > Bacillota > Clostridia > Lachnospirales > Lachnospiraceae > Gallintestinimicrobium > Gallintestinimicrobium sp. The sequence goes on from NZ_JBKVPW010000022.1 coordinate 32,871, forward strand.
GGAATGTGTTGTGATAGCAATGGCTGCCATCTGCCAGAGGACAATAGCAAACATTACTTTACAAGAAGAATAAAAAAGCATATAATTCTTTTATAAAATATTTAATAAAAGAGGATAAGAAAACGGAAAATAAAGATAAAAGAAATATAACAAGAAAAAAAATAATTAATTATGTGCTGAACAATCATGTCACATCCAAGGCAGAAATCGCAAAAGAGTTAAACTTGAGTATGCCGACTGTATTAGCAAATGTGAATGACTTGTTAGAAAAAATGGTGTTGGAAGAAACTGGAGAATATGCTTCGACCGGTGGACGGAAGGCAAAAAGTATAGGGATTAATAAGTCGTACTGTCATGCAATGGGAATTTTGATTACAGCGAATCATATAGAAATGGTATTAGTAAATCTTGGAGATGAGATTATAAAAAAAGATCGCATCCGTTTAAAATTTACGGCAGAATTATTCTATTGTACAGAGGTGGCACAAAAGGTCAAAACTTTTCTTGAAGGCGAATTAGCGAAGGACACGCTACTTGGGATAGGAGTGGCGATTCCAGGAATTATTGATCAGAAAGAACGGATCGTTTTAAAATCCCATGCTTTAGGTATAGAGAATTATAGTCTGCGCTTTTTAGAGCAGGCTTTGGAAATTCCAGTATATTTTGAAAACGATGCTAATGCTGCAATGCTTGCAGAAAAAAAGCAAAAGTATCCAAATGCGATATATCTGTCTTTGAACCACACCTTAGGAGGTGCATTCTGCATAGATGGAAAGCTGTTTCGAGGGCAGAACCAGAAAGCAGGGGAGTTTGGTCACATGATACTCGTTCCCGGTGGAAGAAAGTGTTATTGTGGTAAATCAGGATGTGCAGATGCATATTGTGCAGCAAGTGTACTGACACAAGATAACAGGCAGTCACTGGATGCATTTATGGAAAAAATTGAAAGTGGTGATGAAAAAAATTTGCAGACATGGAATGAGTATTTGGATCATCTTGCTGTTTTGATATCAAATCTGCGGATGGCATATGATGTGGACATCATACTAGGAGGTGATGTGGGAGGCATATTGTCAGATTATATGATACCACTGGGCGAAAAAGTGATGGCATATAATGGCTTTGAGCATGATGTTTCATACTTGAAAAATTGTTCGTATAAGAAAGAAGCGTCGGCTGTTGGAGCCGCGAAATACTTTTTTACAAAACATATGGTAGAATTGTAATTTTTTTGAACGCAGATAAGCAGTCCACCGCATCTGGTGCGTAGGGAATTAAGCGTTGGGTAAGGGGATGTTTAGTCTGTTGGAGTTAAAAACTCCCACTGACAGGTTGCAAAGCGAATGCGATGTCCGATTTATATGTGTGAAAAACGAGAAGTTGTGTAAAATTAGAAAAAGATATTATAGTAAAAAACGGAAAGAAAACAGTAACTACGGTTTCCTTTCCGTTTTT
>NZ_JBKVPW010000022.1:34490-51459 GCF_046968865.1 Gallintestinimicrobium sp.
TATGTTACAGCAGGTAATGACAAATCCAGGAGAAATTATTTTCAGAGAGGTTCCGGTTCCGGAGGTAAAGGAAAATCAGGTGTTGGTAAAGATTATGAATATTGGTGTTTGTGGATCAGATATTCATGTTTATCATGGAAAACATCCGTTTACAAAATATCCGGTAACACAGGGACATGAGGTTTCCGGTGAGATTATAGAACTTGGAAAAAATGTCACAGAGTTTCATGTTGGACAGAAGGTGACGATAGAGCCGCAGGTATATTGTGGACACTGCTATCCATGCCGTCATGGAAAGTATAATCTCTGTGAGGAATTAAAAGTAATGGGATTTCAGACGACAGGAACAGCATCTGAGTATTTTGCAGTGGATGCATCTAAAGTAACACCTATTCCGGAAGATATGTCCTATGAAGAAGGAGCTATGATCGAACCTCTTGCTGTGGCAGTTCATGGTGTAAAACAGATGGGCGATGTGGCTGGCATGAATATTGCAGTCCTTGGAGCAGGACCGATCGGAAATCTCGTGGCACAGACAGCAAAAGGAATGGGAGCAGCGAAAGTGATGATCACAGATATCAGTGATCTTAGACTGGCAAAGGCAAAAGAATGTGGAATTGATGTGTGTGTGAATACCAAAAATAAAGACTTCGGTGCGGCAATGCTCGAAGCATTTGGACCGGACAAGGCGGATGTGATCTACGACTGTGCCGGAAACAATATCACAATGGGACAGGCAATTAAATATGCAAGAAAAGGAAGCACGATCGTACTGGTGGCTGTTTTTGCAGGAATGGCAGAAGTAGATCTTGCAGTGGCAAATGACCACGAACTTGACATTAAGAGCACGATGATGTACCGCCATGATGATTACATAGATGGAATCAGACTGGTAAATGAGGGCAAAGTTCATTTGAAACCGCTCATCTCAAAGACATTTGCTTTTAAAGATTATCTGAAGGCATACCAGTATATTGATGATAACCGCGAGACAACGATGAAAGTAATTATCAACGTCAGTGAAAAGTAAGGAGTTCGTATGGAAAATAAATATGGAATTGTCGGAGTTGCCCATGTCGGGCTTCCGACAAACGATTTACAGAAAACAGTTGAGTTTTATAAGAGTCTTGGATTTGAAGTAATTATGCAGTCTTATAATGAAAAAGCAGGGGAAAAAGTGGCATTTTTACAGATAAAAAATTACTGTATAGAGACTTTTGAAAATGGGCAGGCGGCAATGTCAGACGGTGCATACCAACATGTTGCACTTGATGTGGAAGACATTGAAAGTATGTATCAGAAAATCTGCAATGAAAAATACACAGTTATTACAGACGGAATCGAAGAACTGCCATTTTGGGAAAATGGTGTGAAGTTTTTTATGATTAAGGGACCAAATGAGGAAAGAATAGAGTTCTGTCAGAAACTCTGATAAAAACAGGAGGGACATATGGGAAGCGAAAACAAAAATGGAAAAGTACCGCTGATCAGTAAGATTGCATATGGGTTTGGTGATGTTGGATGTAATTTCAGCTGGATGTTTGTCAGTAATTTTCTGATGATATTTTATACAGACGTGTTCGGAATCAGTATGGCGGCTGTGTCAGCACTGATGCTTTTTTCAAGATTCTGGGATGCAATCAATGATCCAATCGTCGGGGGACTTACGGATAAAACAAAATCGAGATGGGGACGGTACCGTCCATGGCTGTTAGTAGCGGCACCAATTACAGCAATTCTTCTTGTCATGACATTCTGGGCAAGACCTGACTGGCCGCAGAATGGAAAGATCATTTATATGGTAATTACATATTGTCTGCTGGTTTTGGGGTATACCTGTGTGAATATTCCATATGGAACCTTGTGTGGTGCTATGACACAGGATATTGATGAACGTGCAAAAATAAATACATCCCGTTCGGTTGCAGCGATGATTGCAATTGGTGTGTTAAATATTATCACAGTTCCGCTGCTCAGCAAATTCGGCAGTCACAGTGCAAAGACAGGATATCTGACGGTTGCGGTCATATATGGATGTATTTTTACAGCCTGTCATTTCTTCTGCTTTGCGAAGACGAAAGAGGCAGTGATCACTCCGGAAAAAGAAAAAATTTCTGTAAAGGTTCAGTTGAAAGCAGTCATGCAGAATAGACCATATCTTCTTGCATTGGTAGGACAGATATTATTTGGATTTACATTATATGGTAGAAACGCAGATATTCTGTATTATTTTACATATGTGGAAGGGAATGCCTCCTACTACACAACTTATTCGATGTGCATCATTATTCCTTCTATCATCGGGGCAGCCTGTTTTCAACCAGTATTCCGCAAGTTGAATAACAAAGGAAGAACAGCATCTCTCTTTGCTTTATTTACAGGAATTTCCATGTTGTCTATGTTTTTCTTCAATGCCAAAGAATCACCAGCTATTTTTTATGCATTATCTGGTCTCACACAGTTTTTTTTCTCTGGATTTAATACCGCAATCTATGCAATTATTCCAGACTGTGTGGAATATGGGGAGTGGAAAACCGGACTTAGAAATGATGGTTTTCAGTATGCATTTATTTCACTTGGAAATAAAATCGGAATGGCAGTTGGAACAGCACTTTTAGCAGGATTACTTGGAAAATATGGTTATATTGCAAATCAGACACAAAATGCAATTGTACTTTCAATTATGAAACATGCATTTACGACGATTCCAGGTGTACTGTGGATTGTGACTGCGGTTGTATTATTTTTCTACCGGTTAAATAAAAAACGTTATAACGAGATTGTGGAGGAACTGAAATGGAAGAAAAAGTTGATATCGTGGCATTGGGAGAATTGCTGATTGATTTTACGGAAGCAGGACACAGTATAATGGTATCGTAATTTAAGACACTTCAAGAGACATTTCTTAATGAATCTGATATACTGTAAACACTATAGAAAGAAGGATCATTATTATGTCTCGAACAAGAAGAAATTTCTCCGCCAAATTCAAATCAGAATTAGTGATTGAACTGCTCAAAGGAGAAAAAAACTTAAATGCAATTGCAACCGAAAACAATATTCAGCCAAATCTTCTCCGCAACTGGAAGAAGGAATTTCTCGATAAAGCATCCGCGGTTTTTGATGACACACGAGAGGATAATCTGAAAGAAAAACTTGCTTTAGAGCGCAAGGAAAAAGCTGAATATGCGAAAAAAGTTGGCCAGCTCACCATGCAGGTGGATTGGTTGAAAAAAAATCTGAAGAAACACTTGGACCTGACTACGAGAGTAAATTTAGTCCAAAACCTTTTGAAGACTAAAGAACTTCCAGTTAAAACAGGAGCTGCGCTTCTTGATATCAACCGTACCAGTGTGTATTACAAGGGCACGCCCATATCTCAGGAGGAGTTAGATTGCAAATCGATCATAGATCGATTACATACAGATAACCCGGTCTGGGGAGCACGACAGCTGTCTGCTCAACTGAAGAAACGTGGGCATCAGGTTGGCCGCCGTAAAACGCGCCGTTATATGAATGAAATGGGGATCGATCCAATCTATCCAAAAATGAACCTTTCTAAACGTATGCAACAGGCTAAAGTCTGCCCGTATCTGCTACGTAACGCTGTGATCGACTGGTACTAAGCTGACACCAACGTCAAAACAGGGAGAGGGGGGATCATCATGAAAGACATTATGTATGTACTGACGGCAGCAGAGTGCAAAAGCATTTCCAGAGCGGCCGAAATTCTTTATATCAGCCAACCGGCACTGAGCCGCTATATCAGCAAGCTGGAGCGGGAGCTGGGATTGGCATTGTTTGAAAGAAGCGGTGAAGGAATCCGTTTAACGGATGCCGGGGTGATCTATGTGAAATACGCACGGGAGATAATGAGGGCGAAGGAGGAGATGGAACGGGAGCTGAAGCGGCTCTGCAGCGGCAGAAGAAACATTTCGATAGGCACTACATTGAATACCGTCTATATGTCAATTCCAGACATGCAGACCGCTTTCGCCGGAAAGTATCCGGACTGCAGGCTGACCTTTGCGAACATCCGGGCGGAGAATATTATTGACGGTCTGAGAAAGCATCAGTACAGCTTCGCGGTCGGGCCTGATTCGGCCGCTTTCGAAGAGGATATTTCCTGTGAAAAGATTTGTGAGGAATATCTGCTTCTGATGGCTCCTGTGTGTCTGGATTTAAGGCCGTATGCGTTGAAAAAGGAGGGGTGCAGATATCCCTGGCTGGATCTTTCCAGGCTTCCGGAGCTGAATTTCATCCTACAGGAAGAAACCACAGCCATAAGAAAGCAGATCGATCGGGTATATGAGGAGTACGGGATGAAGTCGGCTTCCGGAATGACAACCTCCAATTCGGTGATGGCCATTCAGGTGGCAGAGAACCAGATGGCCTGCTGCTTTGTTTCGGAAGCATTTTTCCCATATATAACGGAAAAAAGCAGGGTTCGGTTTTACTGCGTGGGAAAGACGGTTCAAAAAACCAACAGCTGTATTCTTTATCTGAAGAACAGGAGCTTTACGCCGGAGGAACGCTTCTGTATGTCTGTCGTCCGGCAGACGATGAAGGAGAATTACCAGCGTATAACGACATAAACGAAGAGAAGATAATTTAACAAACATCAGGGCATGCCTGCGGGTTATACCCTGATGCTTTTTTTACATTGGACAGGAGCAGAACCGTTTTTAGGATTTAACAGGTTGGTGTTTTGGGTGTTTTTACCGATAAAGCTGTTTCAGGAAATTTATCGGTCGGATTTTGACGGCGTGTTCCAAACGGAAATGCTTTTGTATGGGGTTATTTCTGTTTTGATTATTTATGTGCTGGACTGGGTCGTGGTGCGCTATTTTGTGAGAGACAGAAGGGACACGCCAACGCTGATTCAGATGGTCTGCCGGAGCAATTACGTGCTGTTCGGACTGTCCGTTGCGGAGAATATGTATCCTGATGAAAATTTAAGTCTGATTTCGGTGATGGCAGCCTTTGTGGTGCCGATGTTTAATATTCTGGCGGTTCTGCTCTTTGAAGTGTTCCGGGAAAGCGAGAAGCTTTCTGCGTTGCATCTGTTAATCGGAATAGCAAAATCCGCTGGTGCCTGGCAGTGCTATCGCGCTTTTGATAAAAGGGGCGGGGCTGGGAGTTGCCGCAAGCAATGTGGTCTGCCAGTTCACATTGTTTTTGCGGATTACACTGTTGAAATTTTGTGGATTATGTTAGATCGGTCTGGAAAAGCATCAGGAAAGCATAGGGTATACCTTTTGCTTATACCCTGATGTTTTTTTTGCATTGGACATAAAAAGGCAGTTCCTTTTAAGATAATCGTATGTACGTTGTGATATTACGGCGGAGGCTTCAGGAAGGCTTGGCCGGGTAATGTAAATCATATAACTCTACAGGGAGGAAGAGCAGATGAAAATTACCAGACCTGCAATGGCAGGAACATTGGAATCCAGCGACTGTCAGGTGACAGTGGAGGAAGGAGACGGCGGGATCTCGCTGACGCTTAAGAGCGCGGTGATCCATCAGTTCGGCAACCGGATACGGAAAGTGGTTTATGAGACGCTAGAACGTCTGGGCGTGGAGGATGTGAGAATTACGATCGTGGACAAGGGAGCATTGGACTGTACCATCAAAGCCCGCGTCGAAGGGGCCGTTTACCGTTCGGTGGGAGAGACAGAGCTTCTGCCCTGGGGAAGGAGGATACGGTGATGAATACCGGTAAAAAGCGTCTGAGAAGAACAATGATGTTTTTAAATGCGCAGAGGCCCGCGTTGATCAGAGATCCCTATATTTATAAGCCGGATTCGATCATGCTGGATCTGGAGGATGCCGTTGCGGAAAATCAGAAGGACGCGGCCAGATTTTCCCTGTTTCATGCCCTGCGGGAGATCGATTACCGGGGAGTGGAGCGAGTGGTAAGGATCAATGCGCTGGATACCCCTTACTGGAGAGAGGATATCCGCTGTGCCGTCGCCGGAGGCTGCGATGCCATTCGTATTCCCAAGACAGAGAGCGCAAGGGACGTGAAGCTGGTGGAGAATGCCCTGGATTTCGCGGAGAGAGAATTCACGCGTCCGGAAAAAAGCGTGCTGATCATGGCGGCGATCGAATCCGCAAGAGGGGTCATGAAGGCTCTTGATATCTGCGAGGCCTCGGAGAGGCTTTTTGGAATCGCCCTGTCAGGGGGAGATTATACCAAGGATCTGCAGACCCATATCTCTGGAACCGGAATCGAACTGATGGGAGCCCGCCAGAATCTTGTAATTGCGGCCAGGGCGGCGGGCGTACAGTGCTTCGATACCGTATATACGGATCTGAACGACATGGAGGGATTCCGCCGGGATGTGGAAACCATCCATCTGATGGGCTTTGATGGGAAATCCATCATCAATCCCAGGCAGATCGACATTGTGCATGAGATTTACACGCCGTCTGAGCAGGATGTTATTTTCGCGGAGAAGGTAGTCAGGGAAATCGACGAGAAGAAGGCGCAGGGAACAGGCGTTTTCACCGTGGACGGGAAGATGATTGACATCGCGTTCTACGACGGGGCAAAAAGGACCCTCGCACTGGCAGAGGCGTCCGGGGTATACAGGGAGAAGAAATCATGATAAACGCAGTGGGGAGAGAGATTCCGGAAGAAATACTGAAGCTGACGGGAAAAGAGGTTTTTCAGGGAAACGATCATTTTGACGGAAGGGAATTCAGGGTACACGGGCCGAAAACAGCCTGTGTGATCAATTCAAACGGAAGCAAGCTGGAAAACAGCATACATGACGTTCTGGTAAAATGCGGGATCCGGGATGGAATGACGATCAGCTTCCATCATCACTTCCGGGACGGGGATTATATCGTAAATATGGTGATGGAAGAAATCCACAGGATGGGGATCAGGGATATCACCATCTGCGCCAGCTCTCTGGGAAAGGCCCATGATCCGATCGTTCCCTATATTGAGGATGGGACGATCACCAATATCCAGTCATCGGGAGTAAGGGGAAAAATCGGAGAAGCGATCTCGAACGGAAAGCTTAAGGGACTTGCCGTTATGCGGTCCCACGGAGGCCGTGTGAGGGCCATAGTAACGGGCGAGACGCAGATCGACATTGCCTTTATCGGAGCGCCTACTTGTGATGAATACGGGAATTGCCGGGGGATCGGAGGAAAAAGCAACTGCGGCGTGCTTTCCTATGCCATGGTGGATGCCCGCCATGCGGACAGGGTGGTGGCGATCACGGACTGCCTGGTTCCGTTCCCGAATTTTCCGGCCCATATCAGTATGACACAGGTGGATTATGTGGTGCAGGTGGATGCGATCGGCGATCCGGAGAAGATAGCCACAGGGGCGGCAAAGCCGACCACGGATCAGAGAAAGCTGATGATGGCTGAATACTGTACGCAGTTTGTAATTCATTCCCCGTACTTTAAGGATGGATTTTCCTATCAGACCGGCGTGGGAGGAGCTTCCATCGCATCTACGATTTCGCTGGCAAGAGAAATGAAGAAGAGGAACATACGTATGCGGTTCGGCGTGGGAGGACTTACCAAGCCGATGTGTGATCTGCTGATCAACGGGCAGGTTGACTGCCTTCTTGATACCCAGGATTTTGATCTGGACGCAGTGGAATCCGTGAAGGATCTTCATCATTTCAGAATCAGCGCGGGGGAATATGCCAACCCGTTCAACAAGGGCGCTGTGGTCAACAAGTTGGATTTTGTGATTCTGGCCGCGTTGGAGGTGGATGTGAATTTCAACTGTAACGTGGTTGTGGGCTCTGACGGGATGATCACAGGGGCGCAGGGAGGTCATCCTGACACGGCGGCAGGAGCGAAGTGCGCCATCGTCATTACGCCGCTTTTACAGGGGCGGATTCCCGCGATCTGTACGGAGGTAACTACGGTCACCACACCGGGGGAGAGCGTGGATGTGGTGGTCACGGATTATGGCATAGCCATCAATCCCCGGCGGCAGGATCTGATAGAAGCGATGAAGGATGTGGATCTGCCGTTTACGTCGATCGAAGAGCTGAGGGATACGGCCTATGCCATCAGCGGAGTGCCGGAACGGGTGCAGTTTCTGGGCAGGGTCGTCGGTATCATAGAAAGCCGGGACGGGACGATCATGGATGTGGTACGGCAGATCAAACCCTTTACATTTTCAGAGGAAACGGGTGACGGACAGTGAGCCTTGAGGAAGTGCTGCGGTTCAGGGAGAAAAAGGCTCTGCTGCAGGAAAAGATGATCCGGGAGAACCCCGGAGCCGTGATCGTTAGCCTGGGGATGAATATTCCGGGACCGGTAAAAAGCGGCCCCATGATATATGCGGCTTTCCGCGAAGGGCTGGAACGGTTGGAGGAGCTGTCAGGGAAAAAGAAGGGAATGCGGACCGTCAAAGTGCTCATGGAGGAAGCTGCCGGATATGCCGCAGTCTGCCTCACAAAAGAGCAGGATCCATATTCGGTAAAAAGGGCCGCCATTCGTCTGGAGGAGAGCCATCCTCTGGGAAGGCTGTGGGACATCGACGTATTTCAGGACAGTCCCGAGGCGGTGAGCAGAGAGACGGTCGGTGCAGAGAGGAGGACCTGCCTCCTGTGCGGCCGTGATGCAAAGGAGTGCGCGAGAAGCCGGAGGCATGACATCAGAAAGCTGCAGGATAAGGTGACGGAAATTATTGCGGGCTGGCAGACAGGAAACAGGACATGAAGCAGATCGTAGCTGAAAAAGAAGCGGTTCAGATCGGAAACCGGGCTTTCACGGCTCTTCTGGAGGAAGTATATACGTCTCCCAAGCCGGGGTTGGTGGATCTTTACTCGAATGGAGCGCATCAGGACATGAACGTCCGTACCTTCGAACGCAGCGCCGCAATCCTTCGTCCCTTCTTCGTGGAAATGGCGCTGCAGGGACTGGAGCATTACGCTTCGCCGGAAACGCTTTTTGTGAAAATACGAAAAACGGGACAGCGGGCCGAGCGGGCCATGTACAGGGGTACGGGAGGCGTGAATACGCATAAGGGCGCTATTTTCACCCTGGGCCTGTTCAGTGCGGCAGCAGGCTGCTGCCTGGCTGGGGACGGCGTCATAACAAAGAGGCGTCTCCGGGATATTCAGACAGAAATGACGGAACAATCACTGGGCAGGGAAATCAGAGAGCTCCGAAGGAAGCGTGGAATGAGCCATGGAGAAAAGAATTTTCTGAGATACGGGACGCTGGGGATAAGAGGAGAGGCCATACGGGGCTATCCCTGCCTGTGGGAGGTGTCTCTGCCTGTATTCCGTCAGGGAATCGCCGGAGGATGGGACCCAAACAGTGTGAAGCTTCAGACGCTGCTGACCCTTATGAGCAAAACGGAGGATTCCAATATTATTGCAAGGCATGGACCGGAGACTCTGCGCAGAGTGCAGGCGGACGCGGAAGGTTTTCTTATGGCAGGAGGCGCTTACAGAGAGCAGGGAGTGCGGGAGCTGATCCTCATGGATCAAAGATATACGGCGGAGAATATCAGTCCGGGCGGTTCGGCGGATCTGCTTGCCGCAACCATTTTTCTGGAAAAAATCATTAACGGCTGCCGTCCGTGACGGGACGGGAAGCAGACGGAACGGAGGTCGGGCGGATGCTGACAACTGGCAGACCATTCAGAGGAAGAGAACTGGATGAATTGAAGGAATTTCTTGCAGGCGCGGGGCTGCGCTATGAGGAGGGCATCGAATATTCCGTATGCCTGAAAGAGGGAGGCGTGATAACAGGAACCGGCTCCGTGGAAGCAAATGTGATCAAATGTGTGGCGGTGGAGAAAAGCCGTCAGGGCCAGGGGATTATGGCGCAGATCATCTCCGAACTGATCCAGTACCTGTACGAAAAGGAAAGGACGCATGTTTTTGTCTATACCAGACCCGAAAATTTGGAGATCTTTGCGGATATGGGATTTTATGCGGTTTATGCAGCGGAAGGAATCCTTCTTCTGGAAAACCGGGAAAAAGGGTTTGACAGCTATCTGAAGCAGCTTGAAGAAGAGACACCGAAGGAAGCGCTGCCGCAGCCTGCGGCCGGAGGAGATGCCGGAAAGAAAGCGGCCCCTCTTTCCAGGATCGGTTCGGTGGCGGTCAACTGCTGTCCCTTTACGTTGGGCCACAGATATTTGCTGGAGGAAGCCCTGAGGCAGTGTGATTATCTGCACCTGTTTCTGCTTTCGGACAACAGGGGGATTTTTTCGGCCCGGGAGAGATATGAAATGCTGCAGAGGGGAACAGAAGATCTGGACAGACTCATTCTGCATGAGACTTCGGGATATATGATATCGGCAGCCACCTTTCCTACGTATTTTTTCAAGGACAGAGCGCAGGGAGAATCGGCAAACTGCAGACTGGATCTGGAGCTGTTCGGAGCCCGCATTGCGCCCCGTCTCGGGATTGCGGTCCGGTTTGTAGGTACAGAACCATTCTGCAGGATTACCAGGGCTTATAATGAGGAAATGAAGCGGATCCTTCCGGGATACGGCATTCGTGTGGTGGAAACAAAGAGAAAAGCCTTAAACGGCAGGCCGGTCAGCGCTTCGGAGGTAAGAAAACGGATTGCGCAGGGAGATGTGGAGGGAGTGAAGAAAATGGTTCCGGAGAAGGTATACCGGTATCTGAAGGAAAAGATGGGGAGGCTGTGAGACTATGATGGGAAGAATCCGCCTGACCCGATTGATTCTGATCTCCTTTTTTTCATTGCTGGTTATTCAGATATTGATTGTGGGAATTTTCGGAAAGTTCAGCGCACTCGAATTCCGGCAAAGGGAGAAGGAGTCCGTGGATTATATTTTAAGTATGTATAGCCGAAATATGGAAGGAGCATTAGAGAAAACCGACAATGATCTGGAAGATATTTTGCTAAGCAATTCTACTCTGATGTTGTTGAAAAACAAATCCGGCCTGCAAAGATGGCATGCTAGTTATGCACTGTCAGAATTGTTAAATAAGAAGCTTTCATCAACAATGGAGGCAGACGCATATGTGGTTTTTGATGCAGAATACGAAATATTTATTATGGCCAGGAGCAATAATATTCTTTATGATGATCTGGAACCCATTCAAAATTATCTGTCCGGTATTGCCGGATTAAAGAAAAAAAATACAGGATGGATTTCAGCGCAGATGGGAGAGAAAGTTTACCTGATTAAATGCTATTACTATGGTGGAGTTTGTATCAGTGCGATTATTTCCGAACAGAAAATAAGAGAAATTCTTTCTTATGGACAAAATACGGAAAATCTGTTGGAGTTCTATGTGACAGACGCAGAAGGAAATGTCATTTGCGCTTCAAACCCAGATGTCAAATGCGGACAAAGACTGGAGACGGAAATGGAAGAAAAATACTTTCGCCCCCGTTGGTACAGGCAGGAAGTGATGAACGGAACCTGTTATGTAGTAGCCGTAGTCCGGCAATCTGACGCGCTGAGGGATTCGCCATACTTTTTTATTGTGTTGGTGATGCTGCTGATCTCTCTGATATTTATATTCTGGCTTATGAGATTTATGAATGATGAGGTTATAAAACCTATAAATGTACTGGCAGATACTTCCGGAAAAATCCGTATGGGGGATTTGACAATCCGCCCGGAATACTCCTGCAAAAATACGGAAATGGCCGGTCTCAGAGAAACCTATGTTACTATGCTTGATACGATAATGGAACTGAAGCTCCAGGAATATGAGAATGTGATTCGTGTAAAAGAATCAGAACTGAAATATATGCATATGCAGTTAAAACCTCATTTTTTTTTGAATGCGCTATCTACAATTAACAGTATGGCTTATGAAAATGAAAACGATGAGATTCATGAATTTATTCAGGCCTTTTCCCGAAATATACGGTACATGTTCCGGGTGGGACTTCATACCGTCAGTCTGAAAGAGGAAATTGCCAATATAGAGGATTATCTGGAAATGCAGCGAATTCTGTATAAAGACTGCTTTTACTTTTATATGGAAGTGCCGGAAATGCTGGAAAAATGGGAAATACCGCAGATGCTTCTGCATACGTTTATGGAAAATATATTTAAGCATGCAGTATCCATCGACACCTTTACCACAATTTTTCTGCGATGTTCGTTGGAAAAATTTGACGGTATATCTGTACTGAAAATTGAAATTCAGAATTCCGGAAATCACTTTAGACAGGAAATACTGGAGCGGATTAATGAGGATGCAGGAAAGAAGGAGAACCACAACAGGGGAATAGGGCTGATTTATACAAAGGAGATTCTCTCAATCATGTATGACAGGGAGGATTTGCTGTTTCTGGAGAATGAGGAGGCTGGCAATGTTAAGGTTACGGTACGGATACCCGGAAAAGTACAGATGAAAGGGAAAGGATACAGTGCAGAATGAATTTGCTGATTGTAGATGATGAGGTGATTACAACTCAGGTTTTGAAAGAAAAGCTGAATAGAAAATATCTTGGAATCAGCAGTATATTTACAGCTTACAGCGTGGATATGGCAGAAAAAATTTTGCAGAAAGAAAATGTGGAAATTATCCTGTGCGATGTGGAAATGCCTCGCGCGAACGGTCTGGAGCTTTTGGAATGGGTTCGCAATAATCAGAAGGAAGCGGAATTTCTGTTTTTGACTAGCCATGAAAAATTCGAGTATATCTTTAGCGCCATGCAGCAGGGCGCGTCTGATTATCTGCTAAAGCCGATAGATATATCGAAAATAGAACAGGCTTTGTTTAAGGTAACAGAAAAGGTAAGGAAGCAAAAGCAATTAAATGAGGTTCAGGAATACTGGAATTATGGAAAGCGCAGGATACTGAAAGCGCTTTGGCGAAATATTATTTTTGGGGAGATTTCAGGGCAGGAGAATATTTTCAAGGAGATTGAAAAGCAGGGCCTGGAGAGGGATATAGGCTGCAGTTATATCCTTGTACTGGTTCTTTTTCAAAAAGAAAACGTATTCAGGAAGAAAGAGCCGCAGGGTCTGAATCAGTTTATTATAGATAATGTTCTGGCTGAAGCTTTGACAGAAAAATTCGAGATGGCCAATTGTGTTCACTGGGAAGAAAACGATGATTATTATGTGGCGGTAGTGTCAGAAAAGCAAAAAGAAGATGTGGAAGCCCGGATGGAAAAAGTAAAAAGCGTATTGGAATATTATTTTGACTGTCCGGTCCGGGCAGTCTATGTATCAGATGCGGGAGACGTCAGTCAGCTCGGAAAATACAGGGAACAGATATCGGTTTATGCTTCATCGCATATTCATGAAGGCGGAAAGGTGTTCTTTATTCATGGACAGGAGAAGGGGCAGGAGAAAATGGCCTATAGGCTGAATACCAAATTTGTTCTTCAATGCTTCGAGAGGGGGGAAAGAGTCAAACTGCTCGAATATTTGCAGAAAAGTATTCTGAATGTTCAGAAAAAAGACAGTGAAAAAATTCTTCTTGAATATTTCCAAATGGATTTACTCCAGATTTCAGGAGCATATCTGCATCAGCACGATATCAATACCGAGTTCCTTTTTACGGATGAGGGATATAAGAAAACATGGCTCAAATCACATTCCTCCACATTTTTTATGATTCAATGGAGCGCTTATTACGTAAATAAAATTTTTGACAGTATTAAGAACGGGGAGCGGGGAAATGACATTGTGGATAACATGGTGACTTATATTCATAAACATTATGAGGAAAATATCAATCGTAACATGCTTGCAAAAAAGGTGGGTTTTTCTCCGGAGTATATTGGAAAAATATTCAAAAGGAAGACAGGAATGGGAATCAATGAATATATTAATACAATTCGAATTGAAAAAGCCAGAAATCTTCTGGAAACTACAGATTATAAAATTATAGATATTGCCCTGATGGTTGGATATGACAATATGCCATATTTTTCTTCTGTTTTTAAAAAGTATGTCGGTGTATCACCGGCGGAATACAAAAAGGATAACTTAAAATAATAGCCTTAAAAATGAAAGTTTCAGTACTTTTTTGTATAAGAACTTTCATTTTTTTGTTGTTATACTTAGAACAGTTAAAAAAAGAAGGTAACTCGAGTATCCGGATTCCGGCGCCTGAGCCGGTTGAAAACAGTTAAAGTTATTATAGGAGGAGGTTTGTCGTGGAATTACGGAAGTTTATTGAGCGCACTGCAGCGACTGGAATTCTGGGAGTAAAAATTACGCAGAACGGCGAGGATATGGGTAAACATCTGTGGGATGAGGAATGTAGGCGTAATATTTATTCTGCAAGTAAAAGCTTCACTTCTGCTGCGGTAGGAATTGCTGTAAAGGAAGGCTTGCTTAGGTTAGAGGAAAGGCTTGTTGACGCTTTCTCCGAAGATATACCTGAGAATCCTAATGAATTTCTTCAGCAGGCTACGGTAAGGGATTTGCTTACCATGTGCTTGGGACAGCAAAATGCGGAGCTTATGGGAGGTCAGCGTCCGTTTTATCAACAAAAAGACTGGGTAAGGATGTCTTTGGCATTTCCGTTTACAGAATGTCCCGGAAAAAGATTTTTATATAATAATGTGGGGCCATATCTTGCAGGAATACTTGTACAGAGGCGGGCGGGTTGCGATCTGGTGTCCTATTTGACCCCGCGGCTTTTTGAGCCGATGGGAATTCCAAGACCGACATGGGAAACCGACCCGGCAGGAAATACCTTTGGCGCAGGCGGCCTGTTTTTGACTCTGTCGGAAATGCATAAGTTTGGGCTGCTTTATCTGCAAAAAGGGGATTGGAATGGAAAACAGCTTATACCGGAAAAATGGGTGGATGAAAGCACCAGGATACAGGTGTTGACGGGTCGCGAAGAGGATTATGGTTACGGCTATCTGTTTTGGGGCGGTCCGCATGGATCTTTCCGGGCAGATGGGAAGTATTCTCAGATTTCCCTGATTCTGCGTGACAAACATGCAGTGATTTCAACAGTGGCAGAATGCAGGAACAGTAAAATATTAATGGATGCCATTTTTGAAGAATTATATCCACAATTATAAAGCGAAGGGGAATAGATATGAAGACGAAAAAGAAAGGATACAGGAAAGGAACATTTTCTCTTTTTCTGATTGCTCTGCCTGGTATTCTGTATTTATTTATTAACAATTATGTTCCTATTATGGGTATATTTATTGCCTTTAAGAGGTTCAGCTATGCAAAAGGGATATGGGACAGTCCGTGGTGCGGATTTGATAATTTCAAATTTCTGTTTATTACAGATGACGCATGGGTAATTACAAGAAATACACTTTTGTATAATCTGGCATTTATTATTATTGGAACGATTATATCAGTTTTTATGGCGATTCTGTTAAATGAGCTTGGTGAGAAGCTGCGGGGCAAGTTTTTTCAGTCTACTTTGCTGTTTCCTCATTTGCTTTCATGGGTAGTTACCTCTTATCTGGTATATGCGCTATTGGGAGCTACGAATGGTTTTGTAAATAATACGATATTGGCCGGTATGGGGAAAGAGGGAATAGACTGGTATTCTGTCAAAATGTATTGGCCTCTAATTCTGATTATTGTTTACATATGGAAAAATGCAGGATATACGGCAATTGTTTATATGGCTGGAATTGCCGGGATTGACAAAGAGATTTTTGAGGCGGCGAGAATAGACGGAGCCAGCAAAATAAAGCAGATTATTTCAATTACGTTGCCGATGCTTCGTCCGACTGTGATTATTATGACTCTGATGTCTATCGGAAGAATTTTCTATTCGGATTTTGGGTTATTTTATCAGGTACCGATGAACAGCGGAATGCTGTTTTCAGTGACACAGACGATAGATACTTATGTATACAGGGGACTGATGGAGCAGGGAAATATCGGTATGTCGTCTGCGGCCGGAGTTTATCAGTCACTGGTAGGATTTATTCTTGTGATGTTGGCTAATTATATTGTTCGGAAGAAAGACCCGGAAAATGCACTGTTTTAGGAGGTGACGGTAATGTTAAAAATGGGTGATGAAAAAAGATTCCGGTTAATAGCGACGCTAATTCTTTTAGTTATTAGCATTGTTGCGATTTTTCCCATGGTACTGCTTATTGTAGCATCTTTTACAGATGAAAATGAACTGATTACCCGAGGTTATCAGTTGTTTCCGAAGAAACTCAGTCTGGAAGCTTATCGTTATATGGAAAAGCAGGCTTACACGATCGTACGCGCATATCTTGTAACGATTGGAACTACGGTGGTCGGCACGGTGGCAAGCGTACTCCTTACGACATCGATTGCCTATCCGATGGCAAGAAAAACATTCAGGTATCGAAATGTTCTGTCATTCTTTGTATATTTTACGATGCTGTTTAATGGAGGCCTGGTTCCCCAATATATTATGTGGACTACGATATTTCATATCAAAGATACCTATGCGGCGCTTGTGCTACCTAATCTTCTGATGACAGCTTTCAACATTTTTCTGGTGAGAAATTATTTTACCAACAGTCTTCCGGATGCATTGTACGAGGCGGCACAGCTTGATGGGGCATCGGAATTGGGGATTTTTGCAAGAATTGTATTTCCGCTTGCCACACCGGTTGTTGCGACCGTCGGATTGTTTTCCGGATTGGCGTATTGGAACAGTTGGACGAATGCATTATATTATGTTCAAGATCCGAAGTATTTTGGAATTCAGAATCTTCTTATGCGGATTATGAAAAACATTGAATACCTTCGCTCCGGAGCGTCAGAAATGGCAGCAGAAGGGCAGACAGTAACGCTGCCGGGAAATGCAATCCGTATGGCATTGGCGTTTATAGGTATTTTGCCGATTATCGTTATTTATCCTATGCTTCAAAAGTATTTTATCAAAGGTGTTGTTGTGGGAGCTGTAAAAGGTTAAAAGTATCCGGTTAAAAACAGTATACGGAAAGTTATGCTTAAAATTGAAAGTTTTTATTTAAATAATAAACCTTTCATTTTCAAGAGTATAAGTTTGAAACAAAGAAGTAGAGGTTATCCGAGAAAAATAGATCATAACAA
>NZ_JBKVPW010000023.1:0-47207 GCF_046968865.1 Gallintestinimicrobium sp.
TATCGCCCCTCATTTCTATTTTATCTTGTTTGTACCCCTTGTACACCGATGTTTGGGAGTGTTTATAATTGGATTAGGAATAAAAGATATGTTTTCTAAGAATCCCGTTGGATTCTGGGCTAATGCCGAAACAATAAAAGTAAAAGATGTGAAAGGTTACAATCGTGCGAGCGGACTATTGTTTATAATCTATGGAATCATTTTTGTTATATTAGGAATTTCGCTGTTAGATGGTCAAAATACACCATACGTTCTGTTGTCGGTTATTGGTGTGATGGTGGAAACAATTGTAATTATGGCTGCTTATAGTTTAGTTATCGTTAAAAAGTATGAAGAGAAGTAAATAACTTTGAAGTTGCAAGGAGGAAATTATGAAATTTATGCAAACAGAGAAAAAACAGCTATTGATCTATGTGATTATAGCATACGGAATCACATATGTAATGGGACTTCTGATGTGGTATGGCTATGGAAAAGGTCTTAATCTCAGCGCTTTTCCAAATGCGCAGATGCTGTATCCAGCAGCAGGTGTGATGATGGCTTATTTAATTACCAAAAAAGGAGATAAAAATCTTCCAACGGCTTTTTACATATTCTTTGTAGCTCTCACGGCGGTGCTGGTTGTCTGCACGGCGGCTTCTGTTCTGGCTCCCCAAAATAGAGATCTGATGAGCATGCCATATTCTCAGTGGGCACCGATCATGGAGTACGTTATAATAGGTGGCAGCGTTATTTTCTGGATTCTTCTTCTGCAATCCGGTAAAGAAAAGCGCAGAGCCTATGGACTGAACAGCGAACATTGGAATATATCTATTCGTATGATCCTGTTGTTTATTGGATTATATCTTCTCAGATTTGTGATTGCCAGTGCTCTGAGCGGCCAGCTTTCTGAATTTGGCAAAATAATGGCAAATCCTACTACCTGGATCATATTTTTTACTGTTTTGGTAAACTTTTTCCTTTCAGTAGTGGCATTCTTTGGAGAAGAATACGGATGGAGATATTATCTTCAGCCTCTTCTTCAGAAGAAATTTGGACTAAAAGGCGGCGTAATCCTTTTGGGCTGTGTGTGGGCTGTATGGCATCTGCCAATAGATTTCTTCTATTACACTACGCCGGATATGGGGCTGGCGGCTCTGGCAAGCCAGTTTGTTACCTGTATTTCACTGGGGATTTTTATGGCATATACTTATATGAAAACCCAGAATATCTGGGTTCCGATAATTATTCATTTTCTGAACAATAATATGGTGGTAGTTTTTTCAGGAACGTACTCTGCGGATGTACTTCAGAATCAGCAAATCCACTGGGGAGATATTCCTGTGGCACTGGTAATGAATCTGCTGATCTTTGGATGGGTGATCTTTCTGAAGTCATTTAAGGAGAAAAAAGCATAATATTGAATTCATTCAAATCATTTAGAACAATTTGCAGGAGTACCGGCATTTTTAGGAATAGTTATTTAAATTTCATGTATTGCAGATTGGATGATATTTGCAAAAATTGAAGTGGCATAACTTATAATAGGTTAATCATAATTGTAATCAAAAATCAATGTCCATTCTGTGGCAGATCGTAATAGCTGAAACATTCGGGTTTACGGATGCTTCGTATTCTCGTGTGATCTTTTCAAATTCTCGAATAAATGATTTAATCTCAGTTTTAGAAACTTTCAGTAATTTCAAGTAATAACAAATGAGAATAATATAGTCACCAATAGTTTTGAAATTTATGTAAGGCATTCCCATTTCTAAAATCAGACACTGCTTCATTGGTCTGGATGGATCCATTTTTTTGAAACGGGTATCGTATACTACATCATTATGGGCAATAGCATTTCTCAGATCCTTTAAGGCATATACATATTTATAAAGCAATTCCCGATAGGTATCACTGGATAGATTTATGCCGATTGAACGGGATACTTTTTCACGCATATCAATAGTCAGACAGGAAAGTAGATAACCAAAATCGCCCATAGTAAGAATTTCGAAAATTGCCCAAATTGGAACCTCATTATAGTTGACATTATTATAAAAATGGGTGATTTTAGGGTTCTCTTTGCGGTATGCAGCGGCTATGGCATTTTGTATGGAACCTTGAAGATTCAGTTTGTTATTTTGGTATTTCTTTTTTATATCTTCGCGAGTTCCAGCCGGAGCATTTTTGTAACTGCTGATTGCTTTATCATACATATCATAGACACTGCTTGAATCTATTTCTGTCATAATTGTGTTTAATGCAATATTTTTAAGGGCAGTTTCAATAAACATCATTTTTCCATATAAAAGAGACTTTAGTTTTGTGTCATTGAAGTGCTATACTAACATAGATAACATGATGGCAATGATAATGCTAAGGTGTTCCGACATAAAGGTTCAACTGTCATGGGAAACGGATGAATGGTCTTCCTTCTTCTGCTTGGGCTAGGATATCCGGTATATAAATCAGCCGCAAGGGTGCATGCACCACTCCGTGGAAACCCTTGCCCCTGATTTATATACCAGATGAAAAGTAGTCAAGCAGAATAAAGGATAAGTATGTTGCCAGAGGCAGCTACCTGCTCACACATTCTGATGATGCCTCAGGTATGAGAGAGATTTCGGAGAAGGAGGCTGCTGAGCTTGGTATAGATCTTACAATGATAAAGGTCTGTAGAAGATTTAGGCATCTTGCGAAATTAGACAGGCTACGAATTGATATGACTGAGCATCGTAGTGGTTTAAATAAGCACTTGTTTGGATATATTGAGTACTGCGGTATGACATCTTTGGATTTTGTACGGCAGTATCAATAAAGAAAATGGTAATGTTTCGTTGAATGTTTTTGTGCAACGAGGGATGAGAGTGCTACCGTTGTCGATGATTGGATTTTGCTGTAAGGATATATTTTCGTCTATCTCGCTATTGATTGATTCACTTGTTATTCAGACAGATGCTAACAGTAAGCAGGTAGCGGATTTTGCATTAATCACTTTTGTACAGTCGCTAAATCTGACAGATAATCAAAGGCATGAATTAATTAGCCTGTTAGATGATAAGTACAGAGTCTCAAGTATAATGGCTATTGCAGCTGGAAATTTAAGTATCTAAACAGGTGAAAAACAATCGTGTAGAATGGAGTAAGGTATGGTTTTAGATCACACAAAAGTTGTTTATACGGCAGAAGATGAGCAGGGATTCACATTTCGACAAATCAATGATGAGGATGCAGCCGTGGAGCTTAGGGCACGGAGAAAAAAGAGGAACAGGTGGGTTTTGATAGCATTTGTGGCATTGCTCATAGGTATGGTTGTCAGCACTTTTTTCAATTTTGATGGGAGTGATATCTTTGTTTGTCTGTATTATGTTATAGTAATATTTATAGCTGGAGCATGCGTTCTGACAGAGAATGCAAATATAAGACAACTGAGAAAAAAGCAGGTGTTACAGCATGATGTTGTACTTGTGCAAAAGCAACCAGTGATTGAGACGGAGTCTTATGGCGCTGAAAATATCCGGGATACGAAGCGGTTTTACCCAATATTGGGAAGGGATGTACATTCGGGATATGAGAGTACGTGTTTCCTTTCAGAAGAAGACTATAAGAAAAGAGAAATTGGTGACACGATAACAATGACACGATTTATATGGAAGTAGGGAATGATTGCTGATGTATCCATTGCATTTTCTGGGGTAGTAGCATCAAGTGTATTGATTACAAAACGTAGATCGCATTCTAAATGAGATTTTCTTATATGATCTCTCGGAAGGGAAATATAAAAAAAGATCTGGCGATTATGTTTAACCACGGAGATATCGGCGAAATTGTCTGCAGAGGATACGAAGATGATGAACGGAGATTCCGCTCGTTATTTTTAAATACAGGAGCATAATGTGATGAAAAAGATGTATTTCCTTAAAGATAGAAAAGAGGCGGTTATCGATCGACTGACCTATATGAGTAAACATAGACAGGAGTATCTGCAGGATAAGGAACATGGCATGATAACGCTTCAGTTCAAGCAAGGCATGCCGGTGATTCGTTTCTCATCAGGCAGGGTAACGTCATATTGGGATTTTTCTTTTGATGGGAAAAAGATGACCGTGCAGCGAAGGTGTTCTTTATCTGATAAAATTATCTGGGTAACATTTTTGATTATAGATTTGTTTATTTTATATTTGTTCAGACAGTCGATATGGCTGGGGCTGGCATGGTTTTGTGCGTTGCTGTTACTGGAAGTATTACCGTTCTATGCGCTGGAATCTTGTGTTACTTTTAGACATGTGAAAATGTTTGTGACTCATTATCTGGCTGATTATATAGGGGAAAGCGAGGAAATCTACGAAATGTAAAAGTGGTTGATGGGAAGGTTGTTCCTAAAAAAATAGAGTATACAATGATGGAGAAATAGAAAATGATTATTGCGATTGTAATAGGCGTCTCATGTCTGTTCTGGATCATAGCTGCCATATTGTTTGTATGTGCAAAAGGTGTGGATCGCAGGATTAGTAAGTCGAAGAAAGACTGCGTGGAGAAGACGACTGCGACAGTTGTGGATGTTGAAGAAGTCTACAAGAGAAATGTGGATACCTATAATTACACATGGTATCCCGCATACGAATTTTATGTAAATGGCGAACGGGTAGTACAAAAGAGTGTGATTGGAACAGGAAAAAATTCTGTTCAAACAGGGCAGCAGACAATCTTATATTATAATCCGGAGAATCCACATATGATATATGTTCCGGCAGAAAATCAGACGTCTGTATCGACGATCCTGAAAATAATAGGGATTGCTTTTGTGATTTGCGGATGTTTAGCGGGAATCATTGGTTTCGTTGTGTCTAAGAATATGTAAACATATAGCGTGAGATATTTACGGACAGATGATACAGGTTCTGATAATATAATTGAGATTAAGGGGGCAATGATTGTATAATTTAATTTATCAAAAAGCAAGGAGGGATTTGATATGACATTGTACTACAAGAACTGAGATCGTATTACAACAAAGATTGACGTTGATTATAAGACCAATACAGTTACAAAATCTGTAAAAAGACGCATGGGCGCTTGGAGGGTGATTATTACTCCATTGAATTTGCATAATTCGGAAAGTTTGGTGATCATTTATGGAAATGAACAAAGATTACGATGGCGGAAGGCTTTCCGCATCAAAAGGCAATCATGGTGTAGCTGGTAAGTCAAGCGTGTTCTGAATGTAAGTTAGTTTTGGGGTGTGAAAATTTCCGCACCCTTTTTGCGTTCTGTAGAATTAGATTTTGCGTATGATTGAGTATTGTTGAATGCATGAATAAAAAAATGTTTATTGAAAACCGCTAATGTTTTACTTTGACTGTAAACGCTGAACTTAAATAAAATTCAGTATAGGGATATAGATATTATTCATTATACAACCAATTTTTATGGATGGACACGCCCAGTAAAAGCTAAGATGGCAAGAGACACTTGTGATACATTGCATTTATCAGAAGAGTATCCAAGTATTGAAAGTTTTTCAAATGCTGAGGGGAATATTTATAAAACGATATGTGAGTTTGAGATGTCACTAAGAAGAATGAAAGATGAGTAATTCCATCAACTTTTTCCACCATTTACCAGACTATAGAAACATACTACAATGTCAATAAATAAAAGAGCGGTGTTTGCATTATGACCAAAGAATTACGCGGAATTATTGAAAAGATGGTATCTGAGAATCCTGATATCATGCAGATTGCAACGGATTGGAGCCCAAGTAATATTGGTACAACGATCTGGGTTCAATTTCCTAGTATAGAAGATCAGGAGTTAGCTAATCAGTTTATGGAGAAATACACTGATTATGTAAACGATTTGTTTACACCAGATTACATGTATGATGATAGCCATACTCTAGTATTCCCTCAGTTAGAAAGATTTGATGATGATCCGAATACACCATTAGTTTATGATAAGAAAAGAGGAATTATAGATGCTGTATAACTGTACGTTGACAAATGACAATCAATATATTTGCAAGGAGTGACCTATAAAGTAGCAGAGGTATTCCTATTTGGAGCAGATCCATACTTGGAATATTTGCTCATCATCATTTCATCTGTGTAGTAAAGATCGAGATTCCCAAAACGATCGATAATATCCCAAGTGTCACGGGAAATGGCATCAGGATTCGGATAATATTTGCGAAGATTTTCAACAACAAAGTTTGGTAGTCGGAATGACTGCCGCAGTTAACAGGTAACAAAAAATTGCCTTCAATAAAAAACTTACCGGCTGTGCCGGAACAATATGCTTCTTGATTAAATAGGCGCGAAGCGCCACATTTTGGAGACATATGTCAAGTGTTTTTGGTGAAAAAAGTGGGGGATTTTAATAAAAATGGAATCTGAAAGCCTTATATTTACTGGCTTAGAGATTCAGAGAGAGTATTTATATGAAACGGGGGTACACATTGAGAAAAATAAATTGGGTAATACCTGGTGGCAGAAGCAAGCGCATGTTTCTTATGCTAGGATGTGTGTCATGGATACTTATGCTTCTGTGTAGTTGCGGAAGAAATCTGCCTGATTCAGAACAGGTGATTAAACGATATTTGAAGGAAAAATACAATCAGGAGTTTCAGATTGTACATACTGAGAGAAAAAATATTGGTCAGAATTTTGGTGAGTTCATAAATACTGGGGAGGCAGTATCACTAAATGAATCAGATGATGCTTTTTCATTTACGATTTATGAAGATGGAAGAATCACAGATAATTATCCCAAGGTGATACTTGGGAATCAGATCAAACAGGATATTTATTCAATATTAGATCACGGGAAACTAGAATACACGAATGTTGATATTCGTTTCATAGAGAGTGATCAGGAATATGTTACTTTTGAGGATTATAAAAGCAACCATAATGTTTTAATATTCAGTGACTTGAAAGGTTTGGAGACCAATGTCGATAAGAATATTGAAAATGCATATGACCTTTTATGTGCACTGAGAGACCAAGGCTATTATTTTTGTTTGACAATAGATATTGATAAAGCCAGTAAAACGATTATTTATGATCAAGACAATGAAATGATTTCCAAAGATTCATTCATTCAAAAGTTCAGTTAACCGGAATGTATGCAAGGTGGATTGCTATGCCGAAAAATAGTAATAGTGGAAGTGATCTGGCAACATATATTGCAAGCAATGCGGAACTATTGACAGAGCAAAATTATACAGATATTGATGCGTTGGTCTTTGCAGAAATTATTCATAGGGGGTTTTACGGATGAGGAAGGTGAAGTTTTTACGAATAAATATTATTAATTTCTTATTGTAAGAAGAGATGATAGCCTACAAAAGTAGGAATGAGAAATCGTACGTGACTATCTGAAAAGATATGAAGGAATGAATCATGAGTACATTATTTGTAGATGCAGATAAGCTGGAGGCACAATCAGAGAATATAAATTTGTGCAAAACTGCAATAAAAATGTAAATATAACGCTTCATGAAATCATAGATGAGATACAACTGGGAGAGAGTACGGTTGAAATTAGAAATGCAATAGAAATTATCAAATTTATACTGGGTTTTATTCCAGTGATCAACTGTATTACGGATATATATCAGTTGGTTGATGATGTGACTCAGGCATTGAGCGATGATGGAAAAATAAGTAGTGGTGAGTAGTTGGCACTAGGTGCCGATGTAATATTTTTAGGACTGGATGTTGTGGCGGCTGGTGATATTATAAAAGCAGTTAAGGTAGCGAAGGTTGCAAACACAGAGGCAAAAGCCGCCAAAAAGGTGGCGGAGCAGGCAGCAAAGACTGCAGAAAAAAAGGCAGCAAAGCGTGCTGGATCGGTACCAACGACAAAAGCTGCGCAAAAGGCAACAAAAGCGGCAAAAAATGCAGTTCGAAAAGCAGCTCAGGCAGATGAAGCAAAACAAATTGCAACGGGGGCAGCCAAAGATGTTATCAAGAAGGTGACAGAGGGTGCCGCGAATAATGTGATGGATGAGTATGTGGCTACACCGGAAAATGCAGGTATGCCAAATGCAGTAAAGAGAGAATCAAGAGATAACTTGATATTATCTTATTGATCAGACGATGGGAAGGAATACAAAAGGGAATGTATCGATTGAAAGTGCAGCATATATTGTATTTGATAGCAGTAGTGTTTGGTGTAATTGGCTTTTTGAATTTTCAGAGCTCTATGCGTACATCATCCTATGAGAAAGTATCTGGCTACATAACGGATGTAGAGGAAACATCAGAATTGACGAAGGCAGGATATAAGCCAAGATATAATTATATTATTCATTGGTTCCGTGATGGTGAGGAATATCAACGAGCTGTATATGAAGCATTATCGGAGCCGGATGAGTCCGCAACAGAGTTTTGGGCAAGCCTGGATAATACAGACGCTATAGCTTCTGAACCGGCGGGTATTCGGACAGAGGCTTATCTGAACTGGCTGGTTGCCGCTTTGAGTGCGATCCTGGGGGGGATGATAGATGCCAGAAATACCAGGAAAACGGGAAAAAACAGAAGCAGACGTAGAGATGAAAGGGAAAATGCGCAGATTCTATGGTCAGTTGTTGCATTTTGCATGGCTATTGGTGTTGCTATTACAGGATTTTCACTATGGATTTCGTATAGAGACGGTTATTACATAAATTCGGTTATGAAGGATTTACTTCTTGTTTTTGCCATTGGATTCATTGGCTGTCTGATCGGAGTGAAAAAGAACAAGACAAAATAGGGGCTAGTGATTCATATTGGGAAAGATAATCATGAGAATCATGGAACGGGCTTGTGTTTTGAGTATCATGGGTTTATAGTTCAAAAGAATACAGGAAACGTGAATTGGAATAAGCACTGAGGGGAAATGGCTAATTTAAAAAAATGTGATTTTATGGTTCATCCTAATGAACTACGGAAATGCATAATAGAGATTGATGAGGTATGGCATGAGTTGTCACAGCAACAGCGCTATTTAGCCGAGATTACAAATCAGATTCATGGACATGCCCATGCCCATATGTCTATAGATATTATAGAACAGCAGAACGAGCGGCTTAGGCAGGAGTGTGCTGATGTGAGAGAACTGATGGCTGGTTTGCGTGCCATTCATACCTTTTACGAGAAAAATGAGGGTATGATTACGGGTAACTGAAGCGGTGAATGTGTGGCTGGTTGAAAATGGGGATGGATATCATGGCAGGATAAAAGGTACTTCTGAACAAACGCTTAGGGAAAATATACTGGCTATTGTAGATAGTATCGAAGACTGTAAAGCAAGGACAACGGTATTGTCAATCATTAATTATTTAATACAATTATATAAAACAGCATCAGATGCGGGAAGCCCAAATGCATTTGGAACAGCAATCGGTGTAGGAGGATTGATTACAGGTGTCGTAGCAGATATTATGGGTGGAATGAATAGTGGTTTGTCGCAAAATGCTATAATTGCTGATGTCATTGTTGATGTGGCGCTGTGGGGAGTGACCGAATATGGTGATGATGTGGGGCAGGCAGTAGGCGCTATGGTTGGTTCCGGAGGAGACCCGGCAGGAATAGCTATTGGAAAAATTGTTGGTTCTGCGGTTGGTGGAGTGGTAGGAAACGGTGTTTCTATAGCTATGAATGTGGATTTAGATGGTGACGGAGAAACTGGAAAAGAGTTATGATTTATGGGAGAAAACAGAAACATTTGGAGTCGAACAAAGAGTACGACTATATTGCATGTTTATATCCGGAGGGCAATCTGAGAGCGGATAAATGTGTTTTTTTCAATAATGAGGATATTGCAGAAATTATTCATAGGGGGTTTTACGGATGAGGAAGGTGAAGTTTTTACGAATAAATATTTGACTGCTGGGGTGAGACAATGAAAAAAATCCAAACGAATCAGACGAAAGAGAAATTCTATGAAAAATTGAATATGGAATATCAAAAAGAGCGTAACCATGACAAATGGCATCCGTGTACACATCTGATAAAAAAAGATGGGAAGTATTATGTATATTATCGTTCAGGAAAAAATGTCTATAAATGGTCTGTGCAATACCTTGAGGATCAACAGATCATTGAACTGCAACATGTGTGGAATATAGCGGATTATGTGATGTGGATTCCGTTAGCGGCAATGGATGTATTTTTTGCGTGCTTTTGTGTGTTCAATAAACTATGGCAGTATATACCTGTATTATGCATGGTAATTGCAGTACTTGAATTTCTGCCCTATTATGTGTTTGTGGCTCGTTTAGGAGAAAATGTAGTGACGAAGTATATAATAAGCTGTTTGGAAGACAAGGATCTATAGAACAGATACTAGGATGAATGATATGCTGAAAGCAAGGAAATCTACGAAATGTAAAAGTTAATGAAATGTTTGTGCCTGATTCTGGGCAGCAGACAATCTTATATTATAATCCGGAGAATCCACATATGATATATGTTCCGGCAGAAAATCAGACGTCTGTATCGACGATCCTGAAAATAATAGGGATTGCTTTTGTGATTTGCGGATGTTTAGTGGGAATCATTGGTTTCGTTGTGTCTAAGAATATGTAAACATATAGTGTGAGATATTTACGGACAGATGATACAGGTTCTGATAATATAATGAATAATATCTATATCCCCCATTTGAAATGGGGGCCGAGGCAAAGCCGGAGCGTTACCTAGAGTATTAAAAAACTCCTATGCTATAATGATATTGGTTTCGCAGGCCATATCAAAAGCATAGGAGATATCCAAAATGGATAATCAAAGTATAACACATACACGATGGAACTGCACATATCATATTGTTTTTATTCCAAAGTTTCGAAGAAAAATAATGTATGGAGAAACGAAAAAGGATTTAGTGGAAATCATAAAAAAATTGTGTGAGATGAAGCAGGTGCAACTTATTGATGGAAAGGTGTGTGTAGACCACGTACATATTATTATGTAGCGTTGTTTTTTCTGTGGCAGTTCAAAGAAAACGTTCATTTGTTGAAGGAGTCGTTATCGAAAAAAACGAGCAGTTTTTATTATTTTGATGAAGAGGGATATGCAGGGATTTATAATTGATAGGACGAAATCTCCGGAGTTTTCGGGCAAAATAGATTTCGTCCTTTTTCCTGTCCAAAAGGGAAAAGTTTTCAAAAATATAGACATGAGAAAATATGAAGTGCTATAATAAAACTCATGTTTTTATTCATGACAATAGAATGTGAATATTACGGTACGGCAGAGCCGCCAGTCCGGTGTGGCGAGAGCCACCTGTCCGGACTAACGGAGCCACTCCATTTTGTTTATTAAGTTTACTTTGCCATTGCTGGATCCAGTCCATATATTTCTCTCATAGAGAGGTCTTTAGACGGGTCAACACTTTCAATATCGATCTTATAGGAATCATACGATATACGATCCATGATAGCATCGGCAAGAGTACTTTCACCATCACAGATTTGCTGGTACCATTCACTTTCACGGAACTGAGAACAAAAGATCGTTGAAGATTTTTTACGTCTTTTATGTATCAGTTCAAAAAGATTTCTGGCTTCAGCTTCTGTCAGTTTAAGAAGCAGCCACTCATCAATGATCAATACTATTGGCTTGGTATATTTCTTCAGGACAGTTGCGAAAGTCCCATTGTCCCTGGCAGTCTGTAAGTCCAATAATAGATCGGGAAGTCGTACATACCGTACTGAGTAATAGCGCTTGCATGCTTCCATACCAAAAGCACAGGCCATATAAGTTTTACCACTCCCAGTTGCTCCAGTAATAAAGATGTTCCGGTATTCTGTAATGTATTCACAGGTTGCCAGACGGTTGATCAGTGCTTTGTTCAGCTTTCGTCCAGAATGGTAATCGATCGCTGCGATGCTGGCATCTGGCTGTTCAAACTCAGCCTGACGGATCAGTCTTTTCAGACGATTGTTTTTACGGTTGCTGTATTCGACATCAATAAGCATGCCGAACCGATCTTCGAATGGAACTTCCTTCATTGCAGGATCATCTATCTGGATGCGGAATGCATCTGCCATAGCAGTCAGACGCATTTCAATAAGTTTATCGATTGTACTTTGATTTGTCATGCTTGTTTACCTCCATAGTATCTGGCTCCTCTGGTTATGCCGTGTGGTTTTACTGCCTGAGATGATTCTGATCCGGTATCAGGTTCATCCTTTGTTGCGGCCAATAGATTTTTGATACTTTTATAGCTGGGTTTACCGGAATAAGAGAGCGCCGTGGCGCAGACCTGTTCCAGTTTTTCTGGCGAATGTTTTTCTGCCAGTTTCAATAATCCCATGCAGCTTCTGTAGGATTGCTGTTCAATCCTGCCGGAGGTAAGTATTGCATCGACAACCTTACTTGTGTTAATTCCAATCGAATCAGCCCACTTACGGAACCGTTCACCGTTCCATTCCAGATATTTCTGGTGTTCCGGTGGCATATGTTCTGTCACTGTAGAATACTGACCGCTTCTTCCATAGAGCCGTCTGTGAGAGGCAATACGATTGTGATTATAAAATATTTCAACCGTTGTATCTGTTATACGCACATCAACCTTATTTTTGATATACTGATAAGGCACGGAGTAGAACATTCTGTCTACTGCGATGTGATAGTTAAACTGGACGGTGGCTTGTTTCCACTCAGCCAGTTCAAAAGGTGTAGCAGGCAACGGCGCCAGTAATGGCATTTCTTCCCCAAGAAATAAACTGAGTCTGCTACATTCCTTTTTCTGGAATTTACGGGCATTGTAGGCATCCAGTTTTTCACGGATTGAAGCATTCAATTCTGCAAGAGAGAAAAACTGCTCATTGCGAAGGGCTGCTGTTATCCATGTGGATATCTTTCCTACTGATCCCTCTACATTCGGTTTATCCTTAGGTTTCCGGACTCTGGCCGGAAGGATGGCAAGATTATAATGTTCTGCCATCTCATGATAAGTTGTGTTTAAGGCAGTGTTGTACCAGTCACTCTTTTTATGATTCACTGCGGTTGTACAGTTATCAGAAACGAGCATAGGTGTGACACCGCCAAAGAAATCAAACATCTGGACATGAGCTTTGATCCAGTTGTCGGTTTTCTCATTCATATATGCTTTTACAAAAGCATACTGACTGTAAGTTAATACACCTACAAATATCCATGCATCCGTGATTTCCCCGGTGTCCGGATCAATGATGTGAGCAGGATCACCGGCCCAGTCAACTTCAATCTGTTCACCTGGTTTTCTGGGGATATGCATGGTAGCCCTGCGTTTTTCTTCATCCTTCTGGATATAGTAGCAGAACTGAGAATACATTAGAGGCTCTTCGCTGCTCATGCGGCACTCCTCGCAGTATTCTACCCAGAGAAGCTTTTTGTTTACGCCGTTCCGCAGAAGTTCTTTGCGGATGTAGTCAAAGTTTGGCATGCGTTTATTCGTTGCCGACTTATCCTTAGGAAACATCAGCTCCTCTAGTGCGCTGTCGGTCATGTCGAAATCCAGCGGCCATGAAAGATTGATTTCCGCTGCCTTTTTCAAAACCTTAGCGACTGTGTTTCTGGATACACCGCAACTCTGTGCGATGTTCCTCTCACTGAATCCTAAGCTTTTCAAGCGTAGGATTTCACGATACTTGGTCATAACTTACGACCTCCTTTATCTGTATTCACACCAAAGGTGTGTATTTACAGTATAAAGGAAATATATGTAATAGAGCCCAATAAGGCGGCTCTGAATTACCGGAATATATGGCGCTCATTCTCCGGAATGGTGGCTCTCAAAGTCCGGACAGGTGGCTCAGAGATCCCCGGAATAATCAGAATGCTCGCAGAGCGTGCATTCTATTGTAATCAGCACGGGCTTTAAGCGGGAAAATGGGGAAGCAGACACATGAAAAACAGAAAATATGATCTGGCTGCGTTTATGATGGCTGTGCTTGTCGGCGCGGCTGTTTTGTTTGGATGCGGTGAGCCTTCAGGAGCGGTATCCAAAGAAGAGCCGCTTACCGTATATCTTTGGGAAAATTCTTTGATCAAAAATCTGGTACCTTATATTCATGAACAGCTTCCGGATCAAGACATAGAGTTTATCGTTGGTAACAATGATACCGATTTATATAGTTATATGGAAGAACATGGCGAGCTGCCGGATGTGATAACGGTGCGGCGGTTCTCCGGAACAGATGCACAGGATTTACAGCCGTATCTTATGGATTTTTGCGGTTATGATGTTGTTTCCAGGTATTATTCCTATGCATTGCAATATTATAAAAATTCTGACAATGAAATTCAATGGCTGCCTGTCTGTGGTCTGCCGCAGACGATCATTGCCAATAAGACACTGTTTGATCAGTATGGTATAAAAATCCCGTCAAATTATCAGGAATATGCAGAGGCCTGCCAGCAATTTTATGAGAATGGAATCAAACCCTATTCCCTGGATCTTGCAGAAGACTGGTCTGCCCATGAAGTGATTCAGGCGGGTGCCATTGGGGAATTCACAAGTCTGGATGGAATTGAATGGCGAAGCGGCGCAGAAACCTCATCGAGGGAAGTAAAATTTGACGATGGATTATGGAAACGTATTTTTTCAGAAACCAGCAGGTTTTTAAAAGACTCTCATTTGGGGAAAGACGATATTCTTGTTAATGCAGATATTGCATACCAGACTTTTGTAGAAGGAAAAGCAGCAATGTTCCACGGATATCCGGCACTTATGCAGCAGCTGCAGACACAGATGGACGCGAAGCTGATCTGCATTCCTTATTTTTCCCAGACCTCAGAGGAAGCCTTTGTGTATATGACTCCGTCTTTAAATATTGCATTCAATAAAGACCTGGAAAAAGATCAGGAAAAGCTGGAGACTGCATTGGATGTGCTGGATTGCATGATCTCAGAAGAGGGACAAAGGCTGATCGCCAATGGAAGATGTGTGATCTCATTGAATACCAATGTTCCGACGATGATGCAGGATATATCCGGTCTGGAAGATGAAATGAAAAGTAATTCCATTTATATCCGATATTCTGCTCAAAAATCCTTTCCTGCCAGTCTGGAAGCTATTCATGGTTTGTTGTCAGGCGAGATGGATGAAGCCCAGGCATATGATGCTTTCCGCAGTGCAATGAACGCGGAGGATACAGAAGAAAAGGCAGTGGTAAATTTTGACCGGGAGTATTCCATAGCACTGAATGATAAAAATGGCCGTGATGCGGCATCCTCTATTTTAACTACGGTTCGAGTTGAAAACAATGCGCAGCTGGCAATTGCACCATATTATTATTTCACCGCTTCTATTTATAGGGGAGAATGTACCAGCAGTCGTGTTGCTCTGATGACAGCAAAGAGCTCAGACACCTCTCTGTATTTTGCAAAAATAAACGGGGAACAGGTTTGGAAGCTTGTAGAGAATTATCTGGATCATACAGAGGATGAATTTTCTATAACAAATAAATACGAATTGCCCATTCTGTCCGGGATGAAAATAACCGTCCAAAAGGAAGAAAACGGATTTTTGTTAAAAGATATCGTGGTAGATCAGGAAAAAATAGACAAAGAAAAGGAATATTCCATTCTTCTTACAGATGTCACAAGGTCTATTTTGGAAAAAACAACTCCGGGATGTAGGATAAAACAGCTTCCGGATATGACGTTATCCAGTGCGTGGACTGCATTTATGGAAAAAGGACAGCAGCCGTTGGCACCGGAGGATTACATAGAGGTTGAAAAATAAAGTGCAGATGGAACAAGCAGCAGTGAAAAGAAAAAAAGTAATCGTTCCGTTCCTGATAGGGCTTCTCCTTCTTTCAAGCATAGTCTTTATAAAGCATCTTATGAACAGGATGAACAGCTATATCGAGAAAAACGGAAAAATGAGTATGGGAGCTGTTGTGGAACAAATGCAGCAGACCTATGAACTTCAGACAAATGGATACTATAGCCAGCTGCATTTGGTGGAAGGCTATCTGCTTCAGAAAAAGGAACTGTCCCTGGAAACAGAAGAAAACCGTAATTTTTTTGAGGCGTGGGAAAGGGAATCGGAAAGTACACTCCTGTTTCTTCAGGAAAATGGTAAGGCAATCACTGCAGACGGAACGAAAATGCGGATTGATATTCCAAGTAAGCTTCTGTTGGATTTAAGGAACGGACATAATATTGCAAAACTGGTTGCCTGGAATCATGAAGAAATACAAAACGGTGCTTATTTGGTTGCGATTTCATGTCAGCCATATCGCATTGATGGAAAAACGTATACCGCAATTGGAACGGCATATAATCATGCAAAATTAGATTCTATGCTAAAGCTTAAGGGATATCATGGAAATGCCTATCTGTTTCTGTTGGATAACGAGGGAAACATTACATATACGAATCAGAGTAAAGATGTATTTTTCCGGAATTATTCTCTGTTAAAGCACTTAAGGAAGAGCCAGGCTATCACAGAAGGTGAGGCAGAAACACTTCAAAAAAGACTTGCAGCCAGAGAACAGGGAGTAGAGCTTTTGGGTGGAAAATCGCCCTATTATCTGGGCTACTGTCCGATAGAAAGCAACCATTCCATGTTGATCTGTATTGTGGCAAAAGGTGTTGTCGATAATACCCTGACAGAGTATCAGAAAGTGGTATCATTTACAACAATGTTTATGGTAGGCTTTATCATTTTACTCTTTGCCGGATTATTTTACAGTGTTTCCAGACTCAGTATCGCAGATCAAAAAGCAAAATATGAAAAAAGAAATAATGAACTTCAAATACAGGCGATGAAGGAATTGGAAGCATCGAATCAGAATCTGAAAGAGGCAAAGAATATTGCAACAGAAGCTTTACAGACAGCGGAAAATGCAAATAAGGCGAAAACAGATTTTCTATCCAATGTGTCCCATGACATTCGCACACCCATGAATGCAATTGTTGGTATTACAGCTTTGATCCGACATAATGCAGGGGATAAGGTCAAGGTATTGGAGTATGTAGATAAAATTGATATATCCGCGCAGCACCTGTTAGGGATCATTAACAATGTTTTGGATATGAGCAAGATCGAAGCAGGAAAAACAGCTTTTCAGTATACGGATTTTTCTATTTCGGATCTTTTGCAGGATTTGAATGCGATGTTCCATTCACAGGTAGAAGAAAAAAATCAGACCCTTACAATTACAAAAGAAAAGATCCGGCACGAGTGGGTAAATGGAGATCAGGTTCACCTGATGCAGATTTTTAGCAACCTCTTGTCCAATGCGGTAAAGTATACACAGGAGGGGGGAGCAATTCATTTTGTGGCAGAAGAATGTGAAACAGCCTCCACGGTCTATGCAAGGTATCGCTTTTTCGTCCGTGATAATGGAATGGGAATGTCAGATGCTTTTAAAGATACGATCTTTGATGCCTTTACCCGTGCAGAAAACTCTGTGACAAATAAGATACAGGGAACCGGACTTGGAATGGCCATCACCAGAAATCTTGTGGAAGCCATGGGAGGCACGATTTATGTAGAAAGTAAACCCGGACAGGGAAGCTGCTTTGAAGTGCTTATAGATCTGAAAATTGCAAAAGAGCGGCCTGCATTCCTGTCATCAAAGGAAGAAGAAACGCCGAACGGAGCGATCCTGGAGGGAATGCACTTTTTATGTGCAGAGGATAATGAACTGAATGCAGAGATTTTGACAGAGCTGTTAAAAATGAAAGGTGCTGAGTGTACGATTTGTGAAAATGGGCAAAAGGTGGTGGAGACCTTTGAACAGTCTGTGCCCGGAGCGTATGACATGATCCTGATGGATGTGCAGATGCCTGTCATGAACGGTTATGATGCTGCAAGGGCAATCCGAAGGAGCCTACACAAACAGGCAGGGACAATTCCGATCATTGCAATGACTGCCAATGCCTTTTCGGAGGATATCCGGCATTCTCTGACAGCCGGTATGAATGCCCATATTTCAAAGCCTGTTGATATGATGCTATTGGAAAAGACCATCCGAAGTATAAAATCCGGTGGGGGGTCCGAAACGCAGGCTGATAAGGAATAGCGATGAATGGGAAAAGAGGTTTGCAGATGGGTAAAAATAAGAAAATCCAAAGCCCGTGGATGCGAAATTACTGATAACAATGATCAACGAATTAACAGAAACATATTAACGGCTATAGAAAGGAAATCAGGATGGCAAATTTTAAAGAACGTTATCTGGCAGGAGAGATCGAGTTTGAAGAAATCGATGACTATGTGGACGAATGGAATAACAGCGATGATATCCGAACACTCGCACAATTTCTTGGCTTGAATGAAGAGGAAGAGGATGTGTGGATCGACGAAGGCGACGATGCGCTCTATGAGCTCTTAGAGCAGCAAAGGGAAGGCTGAAACTGTGAGGAAAGAAAAAATGATACAAAAATATCAGGAGGAGAAAGCAATGCTATACTTTGATAGTGACTACATGGAAGGCGCACATCCTGCAATCTTACAGCGCCTGATGGAAACGAACATGGAGCATACCTACGGCTATGGAAAGGATGCCTATTGCGAATCTGCAAAAGCAAAAATCCGCACAGCATGCCAGTGCCCGGAGGCGGAAATTTATTTTCTGGTCGGCGGGACCCAAACAAATGCGACCGTGATCCGGGGATTTTTAAAGCCCTTCGAGGGGGTTATTGCAGCGGATACCGGACATATCGGTGTCCACGAGGCTGGTGCAATTGAAAGCGGCGGCCATAAGGTGCTGACGATCCCACACAAAAACGGGAAGCTTGAGGCTGCAGCGGTAAAGCACTATCTGGAACGCTTTTATCAGGACGGCAGCTGTACCCATATGGTGCAGCCCGGCATGGTTTATATTTCCCATCCGACCGAATATGGAACACTCTATACAAAAGAAGAGTTAAAGGCGCTTCGAAGGGTCTGTGAAGAATATCAGCTGCCCCTGTTTTTGGACGGTGCGCGTCTGGGCTATGGACTTTGTGCACCGGGAACAGATGTGACACTTGCAGATCTGGCAGAGTTGTGCGACGTGTTCTATATTGGAGGCACAAAGGTGGGCGCACTGTTTGGAGAAGCCGTAGTTTTCCCGAAAAAGAATACGGTTCCGGGATTTTTTACCCTGATGAAGCAGCAGGGGGCGGTGCTTGCGAAGGGACGTCTGCTGGGGATTCAATTCGATACGCTTTTTACAGAAAATCTGTATTTGAAAATTTCTGCGCATGCGATCGAGATGGCCATGAGGATCAAGGAGCTTCTGACGGAGCATGGGTGTCCGCTTTATATCAATTCCCCGACGAATCAGCAGTTTGTCGTATTAAATGCAGCACAGCGGGAAGCGCTGAAGGATCGTGTCAGCTGTGAAACCTGGGAAGAGCTGGAAAATGGAGCAGCTGCAGTGCGGTTTGCATCCAGCTGGGCAACAAAGTCGGAAGATGTAGAAGAGCTGGGACGGATTTTAAAAACGCTGCCGTGAACCGAATGTATAAAAATGGAATCGCCTGATTAGAAAAACCGGAAAATCTGTTCCAACGCCACACGCAGGTATTGTCGTAAGGCATCTGGAAAGATTTTCCGGTTTTTGCATCAATAATAGAATGTTACTGTTTGATGGAATATACGCTCTGTATGTTACAGATAAAGCAGTTCGACTTCGAAGCGTTGGTCAGAATTCATACACCTTACTGTATTTTTCTTCAAAATAGCGAAGCAGTGGCTGTGCACTGATTTCCTTGCCGCAGACCCGTTCGATAACCTCTTTGGAGTTATACATGCTGCCAAAACGATGGATCTTTTCCTTCAGCCAGTGGGTGATGTCGAGGATCCTTCCGTTTTCCAGAACCGTATCCAGATCTCCGAGATCCTTTTGGATCGCTTCAAGATACATGCCGTCATAAATGGAGCCCAGCAGGTAGGAGGGGAAATATCCAAAGGAGCCGTCTGACCAGTGCATATCCTGCAGGATGCCTTCTGCATCGTTTGCAGGAGTAATGCCAAGCAGCTCCTGCATTTTCTGATTCCAGAGAGCTGGCAGGTCATCGGTCTTTACATTGTCTCTGAAAATTGCTTTTTCTATCTCGTAACGCAGGATGATATGCAGACCGTAGGTCACTTCATCCGCTTCCGTACGGATCATGCTGGGGTGTACGTCGTTGATCGCTTTTATAAACGTATCAAATGGGACGGTTTTAAATTCTGGAAGCAGCGCGGACATTTTTTCGTAAATTGGTGTCCAAAAGTGTGGGTTTCTGCCGAGGATATTTTCGTAAAAGCGGGACTGGCTTTCGTGAAGTCCCATCATATTGATCTGGGCTGCGGCAGTATGCCAGAAATCCTTATCGACATTTTGCTCGAAGATTGCATGACCGCCCTCGTGAATGGCGGAGAATATCGAAGAAATCGGATTGTCGGCATAATAGTGGTTTGTTACGCGGACATCGCCGGGGCAGAGCGTTGTCGTAAAGGGATGCATACTCTCGGCAACCGCGCCGCAGTCAAAGGAAAAACCGATATAAGAAAGCAGCAGCTCCTGGACCTTTTTCTGAGCATCCGGGTCAAAGGTCTGCTGCAGGGCAGACAGATCCGGTTTGGGAGCTGCCTCGATTTTGGCAAGCAGCGGAAGAAGTCCTTCTTTTAGTTCTGCAAAAATGCGGTCGATCGTTTCCGTATCCATACCGTCCTCAAAAAGACCGACCAAAAATTCATATACATCCTGATCTGGCTCCATGTAGTGGACATATTCTTTTGTCATGGAGATGACCTTATCCAGATGGGGCGCAAATACGGAGAAATCAGAAGCCTCCTTGGCTGCCTCCCAGGCTTTTTCGGAACGTGCCTTTTCTGTGACATATTCCGTGTAGAAGGCTTCCGGAATGCGCTTGAAGCGTTCGAAATCTCTCAGGTTTCGCCGGATCGTAAGCTGCATGGCGGGAGACAGCTGATCATATTCTTCGGGAGCAGAGAGTTTTTTTAACAGGCTGCCGTATTCGTCCGCCGTCGAAAGGCGGAAGGATTCCGTGGAAAAATAGCCTACCGCGGACAGCTTTGCTTCGATGCTGTCTTTTGGAGCTGCGGTCTGCAGGTCCCAGTAGAGCAGGGCAATCGCCTGATCGTATTGTTCGAGTCTGGTCTGATAGGCCTGAAATTGTTCGAGTGTCTGTGACATAATGTCCTCCTTACAGGATACTTTTTGGGTCGGACAGGAAGTGCCGACCGTTTCTTTTTAAAGTATACCCTGAGAATAGCAAAAGAACAAGGCGGGAATGCCCTGTTCTTTTGCGTCAATAGAGATCAGCGCTTCAGCCAGCCCGCCGGAAGCTCATCCAGGGGTGCAGGCATCTGGAAAGTCTTACCGATCCTGGCAAATTCCTGCGCAAGATTTTCGTCCACCAGACCGGTTGTGGAAGGGGAGAGATTTAACATGAAGTTGACATTCTGGGGGAAATAATCCTTCATTTTGGAAAGTGCCCATTCTGCGTTTGTAACGGGCGTTGTCGGATCTTCGTCTCTCCAGAACCATGTCTTTGTCAGTTTGTTGCAGCTGATGCCGGGACCGTTGAAGCTATGGTCGACTTCCTGACCGGCGGCGTTTTCATAAAATACAACGTCGGTACCGGACAATCCGTCCTGACAGCCGATGTTCATCAGCATACAATCGGGCTGCAGAGATTTCACAAGGCGGTCGAGCTCCTCGAAGGGAAGCATCTCATAGGAGGGACCACCCCAGGGAGCATTCCAGCCGTCTACGATCAGGAATGGGATTTCTCCATAGTTTGTAAGAAGCTCGGTCACCTGACCGAAGATTTTTTCTTTCTGCGCTGTTGTGCAGGATCTGTGACCGGTTTGAGCAGTCAGGTCGAGCACGGAAAAATACAGACCGGCAACAATTCCCTCGCTGCGGAACGCGTCCAGATAAGCGGCAACGACATCGGTTTTGTTTGTCGCATTTTTCACACAGTGATCGGTATAGTCGGAGGGCCAGAGATCGAAGCCCTCGTGGTGCTTGCTTGTCAGGGCAGCGAACTGGCAGCCGGCGCTTTTAGCGATTTTTGCCCATTGCTTGCAGTAGTCGGGAGCGGTCGGGTTAAAGTCTTTTTCATCAAACGGGAACTGCCTGGGCAGATCGCCGTTTTCATGGTCGTATTCCCAGTCGATGATGTCGGGGTTGTTGTGGAACTGGAAGGTTGCGCTGTTAAAATGGATAAATGTGCCAAAGCGCAGATTGATAAATTTTTTCTGCAGAGCTTCTAACTGTGTCATTGGATAAACTCCTTTCTGGTGTCTTGAAATAAATGGATTTGTTTTTCTCGGGCGAAATTGTATTGCCGCTGTCTGAACTTATCGTAGGATGAATTGGTAAAAAAGACAATAGAAAACTTAAAATAACAAAATATATATGATATAATCATAAAATAACAAATTTTTTGAAGCAAAAAGAAATGGAGAAAATATAGGGATGCAGTTTGGAAAGGGAATTCTTCCGGCAAAGGAATATTTATCGAACGGGCTTTTCAGCATACAGAATTGCTATTCGGAAGCGGAGAGCAGCTTCAATCAGCAGCTTCATTTTCATGATTTTTACGAGCTGTCGCTGATCTATGAAGGAAGCAGCCGGTTCCTGATCAACGGAAGCAGCTTCGTTGCGGCGGCAGGCAGCCTGCAGCTGATTCGACCATCGGATTATCACAGACAGATGACGGATACAGGGAAACATATCCTCTAAGGAAGTATGTGCGGCGTGCGGATTCTTTTCCTATTCTTATTTTCTGACGGCATTTCGCCAAAAATATGATATATCACCGGGCACCTTGGCACGCAGCTGTCAAAATGCGATACAAAAAACTTACAAATAGGACGATATTGTATAATATAACAAAAGAAGAAACAAAAAAGTCAAGGATTTTGTTGACATTTTCAGATGAAAGGGGTATCTTTTAAGAAAAAAGAAAAACTGTCCGATAGGACAGGAGGGGTGACAATCATGCAGACAGCAACAAAAAAAGAGACAGCACTTGGAATCAGACAGATGGCGATGATCGGTGTGATGACAGCGGTGACCTGTATAGCGGCTCCGTTTTCCATTCCGATCCCGGTCAGCCCTGTTCCGCTTTCCCTGACAACCTTTATTTTGTATCTTTCCGTTTACATTCTGGGCACCAGAAATGCATTCATCAGCTATGTGATCTATCTGCTTCTGGGTCTGGTGGGACTTCCGGTATTTTCCGGTTTTTCCGGTGGCTTTGCAAAGCTTGCAGGACCGACTGGAGGATATCTGATCGGCTTCCTGTTCATGATCCCGCTGACCGGTATTCTGTTTGAGAAGACCGGCAAAAGCTTCTGGAAACAGTTCGGTGCGATGGTTCTGGGAACGCTGGTATGTTACCTGTTCGGTACCGTATGGCTTTGCCTGCAGCTGAACTTAGACTTCATCGGAGGTCTTGGTGTGGGGGTTATCCCTTACCTGCCCGGTGATACTGCAAAGATTATTTTAGCAGCACTGATCGGACCTGTGATCGTAAAAGCGTTAAAACGGGCGGAATAAGAAGAATCCCGAGAGGAAGATTTTTCCCTGCGGCAGCTCGCAAAAGCGAGAATCCCGGAGGCGGACGTCAAAAGCGTTCGCCTCTTTTTCTTGCATATTTTTCATCGAACTGCTATGTTTATAGATGGCGCAGCTGCCGCATACAAAAGCAATTGAGGAGAAACTGGCATGAAAAAAGACGATATGATTATGAAAATGGGGATTGTCCATATCCTGGATTCTGTGGTTGGAATGCCGGTGCTTTCGGACTGTCCGATCGATATGGGTTCGAATCTGTGCGATTTTTTAAAGGCTCATATTGAAAAATTTACAGAGAGCGACGATATGAAGGTCTGCCAGTTTTCTGACGAATCTGAGGTGATGGGGCTGATCCAGAACTGTAACGCCGAAAATTTTGTCCAGACGAGCAGGGCATTGTGTGAAAAGCTCTATGGGATCATGAATTCGAATATCGATATTCCGGCGGCGGACGTTGCGGTTG
Source organism: Gallintestinimicrobium sp. (assembly GCF_046968865.1). Lineage (NCBI taxonomy): Bacteria > Bacillati > Bacillota > Clostridia > Lachnospirales > Lachnospiraceae > Gallintestinimicrobium > Gallintestinimicrobium sp. The sequence continues at coordinate 23,955 of NZ_JBKVPW010000023.1, forward strand.
TCGTTTTTTCTGCGGAGGGCGTCGATTATTTCGGATTTTTGAAATTAAATTATAAAACTTCCTATACCCATGCGACGAAGGCTACCGAAACCGGAGAAAATTTAAACGATATCATTTTACAGAAAGCGATCCTGCCGTCTGCCGGACAGAAGCTTTCTGAGGCATTTTTAGTGAATCTGTCGAATGGAGAAATTTTGCTGACAGAGAAAAAATTCGAAGTAAATGGTGAAAAAAAGCTGTACTTTTCCGAACTGTTTCTGGAATGTCATGCACCGATGTCTCAGAAGACAAAGCTGGATATCGTGACAAAAGCAGTGGAACAGGTCAACAAAAAATACTATGGAGATGAGGACACCCGGCGAAAGATGGAAGTCAAGCAGGCGATCTATGATGAGCTGGAGGAAAAGGGGAGCCTGGAGGTCGAAGCGGTCAAGGAGAAAGTTTTTAAGGACAGTCCGCAGATGCAGGCAGACCTGGAGGAAAAGCTGGAAAAATATAACATGGAAAAAGAAATTGTCAGGCCCAAGAGCGAGGCGACGATCAAAAAGTTCCAGAAGCAGCATCTGACGACGGACACTGGCATCGAAATCACGATTCCGATGGAAGAATATAAGGACCCCGAGAAGGTAGAATTTATCACAAATCCCGACGGGACGATTTCCGTGCTGATCAAAAATATCGGGCATTTGAGCACCAGATAAAAAATGCCCTGATAAGTACCTTCCAACGTGAAAGCTTTTACGCTTTTGTTCCTAAAAAAGACCACAACAAAGCGTGCAGTGGGCTTGAAAAGCGTTTCAAAAGTAGTATGATAAAGAAAAAAGGGAAAATGGAGGAATCATTGTTATGGCAAGAAAAGTAGTGCTGGCAGGCGCATGCAGAACAGCAATCGGCGTAATGGGAGGAACTCTTTCCAAAACTCCCGCGCCGGATCTGGGCACTGTTGTAATCAAAGAAGCCCTGAAAAGAACCGGAATCAAACCGGAGCAGGTAGATGAAGTATATATGGGCTGTGTCATTCAGGCAGGTCTTGGTCAGAACCCTGCAAGACAGGCAGCAGTCAACGCAGGGATTCCGGTAGAGGTTCCTGCAACTACGATCAACGTACTGTGCGGCTCCGGCATGCACTGTGTAAATCTGGCTGCCAAGCTGATTGCCTCCGGTGATGCGGATATCATCGTAGCTGGCGGTATGGAAAATATGTCCATGGCTCCTTATCTTCTGTATAATGCAAGATTCGGTTACAGAATGGGCGCTGGAAAGATGGATGATGCGCTGATCCGCGATGCCCTGACGGATGCATTCGGCGGCTATCATATGGGTATTACTGCTGAAAATATTGCAGAAGACTGGGGACTGACCAGAGAGCAGCTGGATGAGTTTGCAGCATGGAGCCAGCAGAAGGCACAGAAAGCGATTGCAGAGGGCAAGTTCAAGGACGAGATCGTTCCGATGGAAGTAAAACAGAAAAAACAGACCGTTGTATTTGATACTGATGAGGGACCCAGACCGAATGTAACGGCAGAGAGCATCAGCAAGCTGCGTCCTGCATTCAAAGAGGGTGGTGTCGTAACCGCCGGCAATTCTTCCGGTATCAACGATGCAGCGGCAGCGCTGATCGTTATGAGCGAAGAAAAGGCAAAGGAGCTGGGCGTAAAGCCGATGGCTACCTGGGTAGCAGGCGAGCTGGCAGGCGTAGAACCCCGCATCATGGGTATTGGACCGGTTGCAGCAACCCGCAAGGTAATGAAGAAAGCCGGCTACGAAATCGGCGACTTCGACCTGATTGAGGCAAACGAAGCATTCGCAGCACAGTCTGTAGCAGTTGCGCATGACCTTGGCTTCAACAACGATATCTTAAACGTCAACGGCGGAGCAATCGCCCTTGGTCATCCGGTAGGAGCATCCGGCTGCCGTATTCTGGTAACCTTACTTCATGAGATGGAAAAGAGAGATGCAAAGAAAGGTCTTGCTACTCTTTGTGTTGGCGGCGGCATGGGCTGTGCAGCGATCGTAGAGCGCGAGTAAGACAAAAAACTTCGATAACCTTCCAGATGTTTTGGATAGAATTTCATAACAAAATTTCAAAAACGGTTCTGCTGAGCTCTATAGGGTTGGCAGGACCGTTTTTGCCGTGGGTTAGAAAAAAACTTCCGGACTGGATTTTGCTGTAGCAGAGGGAAACCATGCGCCTGAAAATCCCTGCATGTTCTTCTGGCACGGAATCTGAAAGTGTGCTAAAATATTTGTATACTGCGATTTTTATCGGAATGGAGAAGTTAATTTATGGCAAATACTGAAAAGGTCCGTTTAAATAAATATCTTTCCCAGGCTGGCATCTGTTCGAGAAGAGAAGCGGATGTCCTGATCGAAGGGGGAAAAGTGTCTGTGAATGGCAAGATTGCAGATCCGGGTATGCGGGTCAACGATCTGGACAAAATTACAGTTGAGGACAAACCGGTCGGACATCGGGAAAAAAAGGTGGTGCTGGCTTATTACAAGCCGGTTGGAGTGACCTGTACAGAAAAGGACAAGCACGCCCAGATCACGATCCGTGATGTCGTCGAATATCCGGTACGTGTAACCTATGCAGGACGCCTGGACAGAGATTCGGAAGGCCTTTTACTGCTGACAAACGACGGGGACTTAATCAATGGTCTGATGCGTGCGGCAAACTTTCACGAAAAGGAGTACCTCGTCCGCGTCAATAAACCCATCAGCCGGGATTTCCTCAAAAAAATGTCGGACGGTATGCTGTTAAAGGATTTAAATGAGCGTACCCGTCCCTGCTTTGTAAAGGAAGAAGGAAAATTTGTCTTCCGTATTATCCTGACGCAGGGCTTAAACCGCCAGATCCGCCGGATGTGCAAGACCATCGGCTATGGCGTTATAAGCATCAAACGTGTGCGTGTAGCAAACATTCTGCTGGGGAAATTAAACCCGGGCGATATTCGTGCAGTCACCGGTGCAGAGTTAAAAGAGCTGTACTATGAAGTTGGAAAAAATGCCAGCCGTCCGGCGCGTCCTGCATGGGAAAAGGAACGGCAGCCTGCTGCGAAAAAAGAAGCCCAGACCGGCGCTGCAGAGCCAAGAGTGAACGGACGCATAGCGAATGCAGGAATGCAGCGCAGCGGGCAGAATCCGGCTCACCGAAATGCAGGTGGCTACGCAAAAACGGCTGACCGCAGGCAAGGTACAGACGGTGCTCGCAAAGCAGAGCAGCGCGGTACCTACCGGAGTACCGCCGACAGCCGCACAAATGGTACCTACCGGAGTGCCACCGACAGCCGCACGAATGGTACCTATCGGAATGGTTTCAGATCCGGACAGACAGGAGCACAGAAAAAACGATATGAATGATACAGACAGAATGAAAGAACTGGTCTCGAAGTTGAATGAGGCTGCAAAAGCCTACTATGCCGAAGACCGGGAAATCATGAGTAATTTAGAATATGACAGGCTCTACGACGAGCTGGTTGCCCTGGAAGAAAAGACCGGAGTTGTGCTGGCAGCGAGTCCGACCCAATCGGTTGGTTATGAAGCAGTAGACGAACTTCCTAAAGAGCGTCACGAAAGCCCGATGCTTTCCCTTGGAAAAACGAAAAGCCGGGAAGAACTGGCAGACTGGCTGGGAGATCAGAAAGGTTTGCTTTCCTGGAAGCTGGACGGTTTGACCATCGTGTTGACATACCGGGACGGAAAACTGTTTAAGGCGGTCACGAGGGGAAATGGCGAAATTGGCGAGGTCATCACACCGAACGCCAAAACCTTTGTCAACGTGCCGTTGCAGATTCCTTATCAGGGAGAGCTGATCCTGCGGGGAGAAGCGGTCATCACCTATGCGGATTTTGAAAAGATCAACGGCGAAATCGAAGACGTGGACGCTCGGTACAAAAATCCGAGAAACCTCTGCTCCGGTTCCGTGCGCCAGCTAAACAGCCAGATCACTGCGCAGCGAAAGGTGCATTTTTTTGCATTTGCGCTGGTGCGTGCAGAGGGTGTGGATTTTAAAAACTCAAGGGAAGAACAGTTTATATTCTTACAGAAGCAGGGCTTTGAAACGGTAGAATATAAAGCGGTAACTGCGGACACGATGCAGGAGGCGGTTGCCTGGTTTGAAGAAAAAATCACAGATTACCCGGTTCCGTCTGATGGGCTGGTGCTGCTTTTGGACAATATCGCTTACGGAGAGTCGCTTGGAAGAACAGCGAAGTTCCCGCGCAATGCCATTGCATTTAAATGGGCGGACGAGCAGGCGGAGACGACGCTGCGCGAGGTGGAGTGGAGCGCGAGTCGTACCGGACTGATTAACCCGGTTGCGATTTTTGACCCTGTGGAGCTGGAGGGGACAACCGTAAGTCGCGCCAGCGTTCACAATGTCAGCATTGTAAAAGAATTAAAGCTCGGCATCGGCGACCGGATTACAGTCTATAAGGCAAACATGATTATCCCGCAGATCGCGGAAAATCTGACCAAAAGCGGCACACTGGAAATTCCCTGCACCTGTCCGGTCTGTCAGGGAGAGACCCGAATCGTAAAAGAAAACGATACGGAGACGTTAGTCTGCCCGAACCCGGACTGCGATGCCAAAAAGATCAAATCTTTTACGCTGTTTGTCAGCCGGGACGCGATGAATATCGACGGACTTTCCGAAGCAACGCTGGAAAAATTTCTGGCGGAGGGCTTTTTGCATACCTATGCGGATCTGTTCCATCTGGACAGACACCGGGATGCGATTATACAGATGGATGGATTCGGCGAAAAATCGTATCAGAATCTCGAAGCAAGCGTTGAAAAAGCGAGACATACAAATCTTGCACGCCTGATTTACAGCCTTGGAATCCCGAATATCGGAATTGCCAATGCACGGATGATTTGTCGGGAATATAAAAATGATCTGGACAAAATGCTCGCTGCACCTACAGAAGAGCTGGCGGCGATGGATGGCGTAGGACCAGTCATCGCAGGTGCGTTTGTGGATTTTTTTGCCCAGGGAAAAAATAAAACTGCGCTGGAGCTTTTATTAAAGGAAGTGGAGCTGGAGCAGGAAACCTTTTCAGAAGAAGCCCTGCCGCTTTCCGGGCAGTCCTTTGTTATTACGGGCAGCCTGAACCACTTTGAAAATCGCAGTGCCTTAAAGGAAAAGATCGAAGCCCTCGGCGGAAAGGTAACCGGAAGCGTGACGGGCAAAACCGTCTGTCTGATCAACAATGACAGTACCTCCAATTCCGCCAAAAATAAAAAAGCGCGGGAGTTGGGCATAGTTGTACTGACAGAAGAAGAGTTTATGAAGCAGTATCTGGAAAAATAACCGTTCGGACGAATTTATTCAAAAGAAGCGCCGCACAGCGGCAGGAAAGTGAGAGAGAAAATGCCGATTAAAATACAGAGTGATCTGCCTGCCAGAGAGATTCTGGATAATGAAAATATTTTCGTGATGGACGAATATCGTGCGATGCACCAGAATATCCGCCCATTGCAGATCTGTATTCTGAATCTGATGCCGGTCAAACAGGATACGGAGCTGCAGCTTCTTCGGTCGCTGTCCAATACGCCGCTGCAGGTGGACGTGACCTTTATGAAAATGAACAGCCATCTGTCTCTGAATACCTCCGTCACTCATTTAAATAAATTTTACAATACATTTAACGAATTGAAAGAAAACAAATATGATGGCCTGATCATCACGGGCGCACCGGTGGAACAGATTCCCTTCGAAGAGGTGGATTACTGGAAAGAACTCTGCGAAATTATGGAGTGGTCAAAGACCCACGTCCATTCGACCTTCCATATTTGCTGGGGCGCCCAGGCGGGGCTGTATTATCACTTCGGACTCGACAAACGCCTGTTGCCGGAAAAGCTTTTCGGGGTATTTGAACACCGTGTGTTAAACCGCAAAGAGCCGCTGGTGCGTGGATTTGACGACGTTTTCTGTATCCCCCACAGCAGACATACCGAAACGCCTGCAGCGCTGATCCATGCCTGCAAAGAGCTGACCGTTATGGCGGAATCGGACAAAGCGGGAGTTCTTTTATGTATGACTGAGGGCGGACGCCAGATTTTCGTCATGGGACATCCGGAATATGACCGCTATACGCTGGACGGGGAGTACAAGCGCGATCGCGACAAGGGACTGCCGATCCATGTGCCGGAAAATTATTACCCGGAGGACAACCCGGAGAAGAAACCGTTACTTTCCTGGCGTGCGCACTGCAACGGATTGTATACAAATTTTTTGAATTATTACGTATATCAGACCACTCCGTATGATGTTCGGGAGATTTGAGAAAATAAGGGTGGAAATGATTCATCCCTTTGCGAAAAAGGGATTAGTTGTTTACTTTTTGAAAAAAATAGCTTATAATCAACTATGAATGAAAAAATGTTGTAGAAATACAAGAAGGAGAAGGATTATGGAAATTTCAGCTTTACAGAAAGCCAGATATGAGTATGCTCCGAAGCTTCCCGGCATGCTGAGACACGGCATTGCAGATATCTGCGTTAAGGAAGGCGAAGAGACTCAGAGCGTTGCAGATCAGGAGAAGATCAAAGCGCTGTTCCCCAATACCTACGGTAAAAAGGAGATCACTTTCCAGAAAGGTGCGAACACTTCCGTTGCGAAGAAGCAGGTTGTAGGCGTTATCCTTTCCGGCGGACAGGCTCCTGGCGGACACAACGTTATCTGCGGTTTATACGATGCATTAAAGGCAACCAACCCGGAGAACGTACTGTACGGCTTCAAGAACGGTCCGAGCGGTCTGATCGAAGACGATTATCTTGTTTTTGATGACGAGTATATCAATGCATACAGAAACACCGGCGGTTTCGATATCATCGGTTCCGGCAGAACCAAACTGGAGACTCAGGAACAGTTCGCAATCGCTGCTGAAGTCTGCAAGAAGCACGGTATCACCGCAATCGTTATCATCGGTGGCGACGATTCCAACACCAACGCAGCTGTACTGGCTGAGTACTTTGCTGCAAACAACACCGGCGTACAGGTGATCGGCTGCCCGAAGACCATCGACGGCGACTTAAAGAACGAAGATATCGAGTGCTCTTTTGGTTTCGATACCGCTGCAAAGACCTACAGCGAAGTAATCGGTAACATCGAAAGAGATGCAAACTCCGCTAAGAAATATTGGCACTTCATTAAGGTTATGGGCCGCAGCGCTTCCCATGTTGCTCTGGAGTGCGCACTGGAAACCCAGCCGAACATCTGCCTGATTTCCGAAGAAGTTGCAGCAAAGAAGATGTCCCTGTCCCAGATCGCTGACTACATCGCTGATTCTGTAGCAAAGAGAGCAGCAAAGGGCATGAACTTCGGTGTTGCAATCATCCCTGAAGGCGTTGTAGAATTCGTTCCCGAGTTCTCCGCACTGATCGCTGAGATCAACGAGCTGTTAGCAGGCAGCAAGGCAGATGCGTTCAATGCACTTCCTACCTGGAAAGAAAAATATGCGTTCATCGAAAACGGTCTGTCTAAAGAATCCATGGCTGTATTCGCAATCCTGCCGGAAGGCATTCAGCAGCAGCTGTTCCTGGAGAGAGATCCTCACGGCAACGTACAGGTTTCCCTGATCGAGTCCGAGAAGCTGTTCTCCGCTCTGGTAGCTGACAAGCTGGCTGAGAGAAAGGCTGCAGGCACATACAACGGTAAGTTCAATGCACTGCATCATTTCTTCGGTTACGAAGGAAGATGTGCATTCCCTTCCAACTTCGATTCCGATTACTGCTACTCCTTAGGTTACAATGCATTCATGCTGATCCAGTATGGTTACAATGGTTACCTTTCCAAGGTTTCCAACCTGTCCAAACCGGCAGCTGAGTGGGTTGCAGGCGGTATGCCCATCACCAAGATGATGAACATGGAGAGAAGACATGGCGAAGACAAGCCTGTTATCCGTAAGGCTCTGGTTGAGCTGGATGGCAAGCCCTTCAAATACTTCGAGGCACACAGAGAAGAGTGGTCTGAGAACACCTGCTATGTATATCCGGGTGCAATCCAGTACTACGGACCTGCAGAGGTTTGTGATATCACAACCAAGACTCTGGCTCTGGAGAAGGGCGAATAATTCCCTCGACTTCAAAAATCAACAATAGAATGCACGCTCTGCGAGCATTCTATTGTCATGAATAAAGGGCGCCGCAAGACGTATACGGCAGAATGTGCTTTGTGTACATTCTGCTGATAATAAAACAGCCGCATCACAGATGAGAAATCATCCGGGTGCGGCTGTTTTTATTTCATAGGAAAATGCGTCCTATGAAATAAAAACGCGCTACGAGGATGCGCACTCGGCGCAGGGGTAGATGGTTGCCGAAGCAACCGCGCCTCGGCGCGAGAATGTGCTTTGGCACATTCTTTTATGAACCAATGTGTAAAGAGCATTAAAAAACCCGATCAGGTCAGTCGCAAAGGGCATACCAACCAGATCGGGAAGGGGGTCTTGGATAATAGTTTTAGTTCGCGGGCGCTTCTTCTTCGTTTAAATTCTCCTCACAAACCTCTTCAAAAGAACGGTGCTCTGCGAGTGCTTCTTCCTTTGCATGCTGGAAAAATGCTCTGGTTTCTTTTACAATGACACCGCTTAATGCGAACAGCGCGATCATGTTCGGGATAGCCATCAGACCGTTGAAGATATCAGCGATGGTCCAGACAGCGCTCACCGTCATGTAAGGTCCGATAAAGACAGCCAGAATGTAGATCCACCGAAAGATCTTAACGTGCTTCATATTGCCGCCGCTTAAATATTCCAGGCAGCGTTCACTGTAGTAATCCCAGCCCAGGATTGTCGTAAAGGCGAAGAATACAAGGCAGAGCATCAGAATAAAGGAAGAAAACTGTGCAGGAAACGGAAGACCATGCTGGAATGCATAGGTTGTAACCTGAACACCTTCCAGACCTTCTATCTGCCATGCACCGGTCAGGACGATGGAAAGGCCGGTCAGGGTACAGATGATGATCGTGTCGATAAACGTACCGGTCATGCTAACCAGACCCTGGCGGACAGGAGAGTTCGTCTGAGCAGCAGCCGCTGCGATAGGCGCACTTCCCAGGCCGGCTTCATTGGAGAAGATGCCGCGGGCAACACCCTTCTGCATTGCGATGAGCATGCTGCCGACTGCACCGCCGGTAATCGCTTTTGGAGAAAACGCTGCAGTTACGATGGTTGCAAACGCTGCAGGCACTTTGGTGATGTTGCAGCAGATCAGGATCACTGCGAATACAAAATAGATGACCGCCATGAAGGGAACGATGATCTGGCTGACGCTTGCAATTCTCTTGACGCCGCCGATCAAAACAGCTGCGACGCAGAAGGAGAGAATCAGGGAAGCAATGACAACGGACCAGGAATATTCGCCAAGGAACGGCAGAATTTTTACAGTAAAGGCATCGTTTGGATCAAAGAAACCATGTACTGCACTGGAAATACCATTGACCTGGCTGAAGGTACCAATGCCGAAGAGACCGACACAGACGCCGAAGAAGGCGAAAATCTTTGCGAGCCATTTAAAATTTTTGCCCATGCCGAGTTCAATATAGTAGAAGGGACCGCCGAGGCTGTGTCCGTCTTCGGCAACAGTACGGTATTTGACTGCCAGCAGACCTTCGGAGTATTTGGTTGCCATGCCGAGAAACGCTGCTACAACCATCCAGAACAGAGCACCGGGACCGCCTGCACAAACCGCTGTAGCGACACCGACGATATTTCCGGTACCGATCGTTGCACTCAGTGCGGTACAGAGTGCAGAGAAGCTGGAAATTTCACCTTTTCCGCCTTCCTCATTTTGAAGCATCCATTTCAGTGCAAGGGGAAGCTTACGAATCTGGAGTAGACCGAGACGGATGGTCAAAAGCAGTCCGCCGGCGATAATCAGTACCATCAACGGTACACCCCAGACAAAGTTGTCGATTATATTCAGAGCTTGATTGATAGAAGTCCACATGGTATTCGATCCCTTTCTTATTCTTTGCTGCAACAGATATTCTTTGTTACAACAGATTTTTGGCCGCAGATGTCTTTCTGATGCCATGCTACGCTATGCGTAAGGAAAGCGTTTCGAAATGAAAGAAGGGATTTGGAATCACTCGTGAAAATAGAAAGGGCAGTGTGCCGGACTGGTTTATTCGCCGGAAAAACGAAATATCCGCTGCGCAGACAGATATCGTTTAAAGCATGATAGAATATAAGATTGCGAATATTCTATGCTGCGAATAAAAAGAGACTGCACCAAAAAGAAATCCTTTTTGCGTCAGTCTCAGGAAGATACAGAATACTTGCGTAATATCTTCTCTGTCCTTTTACCTGAGAGATTCATACGAGAAATTCGTATGTTGCACCTTCGGCCCCCGGCTGATCCGGGTGTCTCCAGAGAGTCGATCCATTTACAGTTGCGCTGCAAACTACAGCACCTGAGAGTTTTACTCCTTCGGTAGACAAAATGTCTTTTCCTGCAAACTTCATTTCGAAATTGCCTATGGGCAATATGATATACGCAAATGTGATATTTTTCAAGAGAAAAATTAAATTTTTATAAAAATCCGCCGCAAAAGTCAGAACTCTGCGGCGGATGTATTCAAAATGCGATTTTTATCAGAACAGTGATGAGCTGCTTTGGCACAAGCTACAGCTGCTCGGCGCGCTTTAGGGCGTCATCAATATGAGCACAGAAGTTGTCGGCACCGACTTTTTCGATAAAGCCGTTTTTTTCCATGACACGCCAGGGTTGTTCGTTGACATGGGAGAAAATCAGCTGAATGCCCTTTTTCTGACAGTCCTCGTAGAGCTTTTCAAGGTTATGCATGGCGGTCGCGTCGATGGCGCTGACACTTCTCATACGAAGGACGAGACAGCGGCGCTTTTCGTCGAGGGTGATTTTCAGAATCTTATCCGCAGCGCCGAAAAAGAGGGGACCACTGATTTCATAAACTGTAATGTGATCGGGTACAACGCGCAGGGCAAGGCTGTCCGCATCGTCGTCCTCATCGACATATTTCCAGCCTTCTACTTCTGTAACGTCGCTCATACGTTTCATAAACAGAATCGCAGCGAGCAAGATGCCGACCTCGATGGCAACGACAAGATCGAATACGACCGTCAGAACAAAGGTGCTGACCAAAACGATAATATCGCTCTTCGGAGAGGTTTTGCAGAGGTTGACAAAGGTTTTGATGTCACACATATTATAGGCAACCATAAACAGGATCGCTGCGATAACCGGCATAGGAATCAGGGCAGCGTAGGGCATCAGGACAACCAGGATCAGCAGAAGGACAACAGAATGCACCATTCCGGCGATCGGAGTGCGTCCGCCGTTTTTGATGTTTGCAGCGGTTCTGGCGATGGCTCCGGTAGCGGGGATGCCGCCGAACAGCGCGGAGGTGATGTTTCCGGCACCCTGTGCGATCAGTTCCATATTGGAGCGGTGACGGCTGTTTACCATGCTGTCCGCAACGACACAGGAGAGCAGGGACTCGATTGCTGCTAAAATCGCGATCGTAAAGGCGTCTGGCAGGACGTTCTGAACGGTTGTCAGAGAGAACGCCGGAAGCGAAATCGCTGGCAGCTTATTAGAAATTTCATATAGATCCCCTATCGTATTGACGTTCAGGTGCAGACCAGCTACCGCAGCACTGCCAGCAATTACGGCGATCAGGGAAGCGGGAATCCGCTTTAAAAAGCCGGGAAGCATCGGCCAGAAAATCAGGATAGCGAGGCTGAGAACGCCAACAAGCAGCGCTTGTACGTTCAGCGTGCCGATAAAGACGAAAACAGCCTTTAATTTATCCATCGTTTCAATCAGCGGTTCATCGGTAACGATGCTCAGACCGAGAAAATCCTTGATCTGACCGATAAAAATCGTTACAGCGATACCGGAGGTAAAGCCGGTTGTGATCGTATATGGAATAAACTTAATGAGGTTGCCGAGGCGCAGCAGACCCATCAGGATCAGAATCACGCCTGCCAGCAGAGTAGCGATAATCAGTCCGTCCATGCCGTTTTTTGCAACAATTCCGGCGACGATCGTTGCAAATGCTGCAGTCGGACCTGCGATCTGGACGCGGCTTCCGCCCAGAAAAGAGATGACAAAGCCTGCTGTGATCGCAGTGTAGATGCCTTTTTCCGGTGTGACGCCGGAGGCAAGGGCGAGGGCGATGGACAACGGAAGAGCGATGATTGCAACGATAATGCCGGCAACCACATCTTTGACAAACTGCTCACGGGTGTAGGTTTTCATGACAGAAAACAGCTTCGGTTTTAATTTTTCCATGTGGAAAGTTCCTTCCTTTGAGTAAAATAAGAGACGGTAGACTGTACGATTTTAGAAGATATATTCGAATGATAAAAAAAGAATATAAATCATTAAATTTTTATAAAAACGCACGTTTTTTATCATAAGACAAATTATAAGAAATTGCAAGAAAAATCGATAAAAGCAAAATCTACGCCTGAGAGGAAGAGTGATGAAAAAGAATCCTGCTCTACAGGATTCTCCGCCTGCGGCGGGTCGCGTAAGCGACATTCTACCATTCCGCCGCAGTGCGATCCTCGCGGAGCGTTTTTATCGTATAGAAACGAAGTTTCCTATACGATAAAAAAGGAGATGCAAAACTGCATCTCCTTTTCAAAAGGTCAATATGTTGCAAGTGCTGATTACAGCTGAGGACCTGCAGCAACCAGAGCCTTACCAGCTTCGTTGCCCTCGTATTTTGCAAAGTTCTTATTGAATCTTGCAGCCAGGTCTTTTGCTTTTTCTTCCCATGCGGAAGCATCAGCATAGGTGTCGCGAGGATCCAGAATAGCAGGATCTACGCCGGGCAGCTCGGTGGGAACTTCGAAGTTGAAGTAAGGAATCTTCTTGGTAGGAGCTGTCAGGATAGCGCCGCTTAAGATCGCATCGATGATACCACGGGTATCTTTGATGGAGATACGCTTGCCGGTGCCGTTCCATCCGGTATTTACCAGATAAGCCTTAGCGCCGCTCATTTCCATCTTCTTAACCAGTTCCTGTGCATACTTGGTAGGATGCAGTTCCAGGAATGCCTGACCGAAGCAAGCGGAGAAGGTAGGAGTAGGCTCTGTGATGCCGCGCTCTGTACCAGCCAGCTTAGCTGTGAAACCGGACAGGAAGTAATACTGAGTCTGCTCAGGTGTCAGAATAGATACCGGAGGCAGTACGCCGAATGCATCTGCAGACAGGAAGATAACGTTCTTCGCTGCGGGAGCAGAAGAGATCGGACGTACGATGTTCTGAATATGATTGATCGGGTAGGATACACGGGTGTTCTCGGTTACGCTCTTATCCGCGAAATCAATCTTGCCTTCTGCATCCAGAGTAACGTTCTCAAGCAGAGCGTTGCGTTTGATCGCATTGTAGATGTCGGGTTCGGACTCCTTGTCCAGGTTGATAACCTTAGCGTAGCAGCCGCCTTCGAAGTTGAATACGCCATTGTCATCCCAGCCGTGCTCATCATCACCGATCAGCAGACGCTTGGGATCTGTAGACAGGGTGGTCTTACCGGTACCGGACAGACCGAAGAAGATAGCGGTGTTCTCGCCGTTCTTATCTGTGTTAGCGGAGCAGTGCATGGAAGCGATGCCCTTTAACGGCAGAAAGTAGTTCATCATGGAGAACATACCTTTCTTCATTTCACCGCCGTACCAGGTATTGATGATAACCTGCTCGTGGCTTGTAATATTGAACATAACAGCGGTCTCGGAGTTTAAGCCGAGTTCCTTGTAGTTTTCAACTTTAGCCTTGGAAGCGTTGTAAACAACGAAATCGGGCTCGAAGTTCTCAAGCTCTTCCGCAGTGGGCTTGATGAACATGTTGGTTACGAAATGTGCCTGCCATGCTACTTCAACGATGAAACGGATTGCCATACGGGTATCTTTGTTTGCACCGCAAAATGCATCCACAACGTACAGTTTCTTATTGGAAAGTTCTTTCTGAGCGAGTTCCTTGACTGCCTGCCATGCTTCCTGGGTAGCGGGGTGGTTATCATTCTTGTATTCGTCAGATGTCCACCATACAGTATCCTTGGAATTTTCATCAACAACGATGAATTTGTCTTTGGGAGAACGTCCGGTGTAGATACCTGTCATAACGTTTACAGCACCCAGCTCGCTGACCTGTCCCTTTTCATAACCTTCCAGTCCGGGTTTGGTCTCTTCTTCGAATAATACTTCATAAGAAGGATTGTAGACAACCTCGGTAGTTCCGGTAATACCATACTTGCTTAAATCGATTACAGCCATTTGTATTAACCTCTTTCCTTTCCTTACATTTCCTGCATTGCAGGTTCTGGCAGATTGTTTCAAAAAAGGAACAAATCCGCTTCATTTATATATTATACATATTTAAAAACTAAAATCAACTAAAAAAATATAAACAATTCCTGAACTCGCAGATGTTTTTTTTACAGTTCGCTATTCATTTTGACGATTTCGCAAAAGCTGCTGGAATGCCTTATATTGGAAGAAACAGAAATAATGCTCGTAGAGCCAGCTGTTTTATGGCAAGAATTGCTTGCCAGGCTTTTTTTACACAGATTTTTACACCCTCGAATAAAAAAAAGCGTGCATTTTATGAACCGGCATGGTATTATGTAACTTGAGTTAGTCAATACTAACCTAATAAAACCAATGCACCGTTTCAGTGCAGAAAATAAAGGGGTAACGGAATGAGTGTTGTAATTATCGGTGGAAATGAGAGAATGGTAACGCAGTATGAAAATATCTGCAAGGAGCATGGCTGTAAGGCGAAGGTTTTCGCAAAGGAAAACGGTTCCTTAAAAAAGAAGATCGGTTGCCCGGATTTGCTGATTTTGTTTATCAGCACAGTTTCCCACAAAATGGTCATCAGCGTGACGCAGGAAGCGAAGAAGAATCAGATTCCGGTAGCACGTGTACATACCAGCAGTGCGACAGCACTTCACGCGGTTCTGGAAGAGCATTGCGCAGCATTCACATAAAACAGCTGCCTGTTAATGGTGGCTCCGAGGGGCTTCTGAACAGCATGTCTTTCCTGATTAGAAAATAGATAACGATTGTCATGTCGCTCTGTTCCATATATAATAAAAGAAGTAATCGTGAGAAAATAAAGAGGAATTTCAGTGATGGAACAAGATACAGAACAACAGATCTCCGGTCAGCAGTCAAAGTCACCGCGGATGCATCTGCAGCAGGGGTTGCTGGAAATTTACTGCGGCGACGGAAAAGGAAAGACGACAGCGGCGCTGGGGCTTGCACTACGGGCGGCAGGCTGCGGTCTACGCGTGCATATTGTGCAGTTTTTAAAGGGAACAGAGACAGGGGAGCTTGCGTCTCTTGCGCAAATTCCGCAGATCAGCCTGGTGCGCTGCGACAAGAACTGGGGATTTACCTTTTCCATGACGGAGCAGGACAAAAAGGAGATCACCGTGTGTCACAATCAGATGCTGCAGGAGGCGATTTCCATGGCAAAAAGCGGAGAAATCGACGTGCTGATTTTCGACGAATTTCAGGCGGCGTACGCGCATGGACTGCTCGACAAAGAAACGGCAAAAGATTTTATTTTGAAAAAACCGGCGACGCTGGAGCTGGTGCTGACCGGACGAAATCCTGATCCGGTATTTTTGGAGGCGGCGGACTATGTGAGCGAAATCCACGGGGTGCGTCATCCGTACCAGAAACAGATTCCGGCGCGGAAGGGAATCGAGTTTTAAACGGGATTATTACCCGAAGCGAAAAAATTGTCCAGTGACAAAATGGGGGTTCAGCGTTATGCTAGACGGGATGAAAGCATAGAAGGAGCTGAATTTGCCTTGAAACAGGGAAAAAAGAAGAGCTGGCTGAAATATGTCCTGGTATTTGGATTGATTTTCTTTGCCTGCTTGTATGAAAGAAATTTTCTGGCGCAGGCGGCGGAAAAAATCCGCAAATTGCCTGACTGGACGATCTTTATAATTATTGTGTTATCGTTGACCTATCTGGTCTGGGAAGGAACGATCATCTGGCTTTTGATTCGGCAGTCTGTAAAGCATTATTCCTGGATGCAGGGCGTGAGATGTTCGTTTGTGTGCAGCTTTTTTCGGACGACAACCCTTGGAAGCGGAGGCGGGGTCGCACAGATGTATGAAATGAACCGGGACGGACTTCCGCTTGCACGCGGGGCAGGACTGTCCATGGTGCAATACATTTTCCATAAAGTATCGATTACGCTGTATGGTCTGATTGGCTTTCTCTGTCTGCTGTTTGCGAAGGATGAAAGCGTCTCCGGCTATACGGCGTTTCTGGCAGCGGGAATCGGTTTGACGGCGCTGATTACCGCAGTGCTGCTTCTGGTAACGGCATGCCCGCCGTTTTCCAATTGGGGATTTTTGATTGCAGAACGGCTGTGTCATGGAAAATGGCAGGATAAACGGGATAAAATGAAAGCGCAGATTGATTCCATGCAGGAGGAATCGCTCCGATTGTTAAAGCATTCGCCGCGAACGGCAGGAGGTATTTTTCTGTGCGATTTTGCAAAGCTGACCTGCTGGTATCTGGTTCCCTGGTTTGTGTTGTCGGCAGACCTTCCGGTTTCCCTCTGGGAGATTGTGTGTATTACAGCCGCGGCACAGATGCTGGCGGGTGTAATTCCGACGCCCGCAGGGCTGGGTTCTCTGGAATTTGTTTTTCTGATGTTTTCCACAAAGATCGTAGGAGCGGCAGAAGCAGGTGCAGCCATGATCCTGCTGCGGTGTGCGGTCAACATTATTCCATTGGTCCCGGGCGCGTTGCTTGCCCTGACAGACCGCAGAAAAAAGAAAGGAAGCCGGGAATGCCCGGCAGAGTAAGTTATGGTACCTGATCTTGCAAGAATGTCAGTGATAATCAAATCGCAGCATGAAACCTCCGTGATGACGGGGAATTATGAAATGGGCTATGCCTGCGGGCTGCTCTGTAAGCTGGCGGGCAGGGAGGTTCCGCAGTGGGAAACTCCGGTTGAATTAAAAGACCGTGTGGCAGAGCTTTTAACTGGATATGAACCGACGAATGAACGGGAAAAGAACGTTATCCATATGCTGCATTATTACCATCCGGATGAAACCGCAGACGAACAGGTAAAAGAGCTGATTGGATGGGGGTATGACGAGCAGCGCCTCTGGCAGATGCAGAGGAAGTAGTGACTGGCACAGATGTTTTTTGTACTGCAGAATCATAGAAAATTTGAGATTGCAACAATAGAATGCACGCTCTGCTAGCATTCTATTGTCATGAATTAAAAACCGGACTGGGAATCCTTATGAGAGGAAACACAGACCGGTTTTGTTTGTCTATGGAAGGTGCGTCACCATGCCAATGCCGGTGCGAAATTTTTACTTCGCCAGACCCAGCAGATCATCATAGAAGTTGGGATAACTGATTTTGACACAATCCGCATCTTTAATAGAAGTAACGCCATCGGCTGCCAGCGCGGCAACCGCGAAGCTCATGGCAATGCGGTGGTCGAGATAGGAATCGATTTCTGCGCCGTGAAGTGTTTTTCCTCCACGGATTATCATACCGTCGTCCGTAGGTGTGATATCACAGCCCATCGCGCGCAGCCCGGCAGTCACCGTGGCAATACGGTCAGATTCCTTGACCTTTAATTCAGCGGCGTCACGGATCACAGTCTGTCCGTTGGCAAATGCAGCCATTACGGCAATCATAGGAATTTCATCGATCAGTGCCGGGATCAGATTTCCCTCTACAGTTGTTCCATGCAGGGAAGAAGCAGAGACGAGCAGATCAGCAACCGGTTCCCCTGCGCAGACACGTTCGTTTAAAACAGTCAGGTTTCCACCCATTGCGCGGATCACGGTCAGGATTCCTGCGCGGGTAGGATTGATGCCGACATTGCGGATCAGAAGCTCAGAGCCAGGGACCAAAAGACCTGCTGCCAGGAAATAAGCTGCGGAAGAGATATCGCCGGGGACAAAAATCTGCTGCGCGTACAGCTCGTTTCCTGGTGTGATCGTTGCAGTCAGTCCGTCAGAGCAGATATCTGCGCCGAAACCGGAAAGCATCAGCTCCGTGTGGTTGCGGCTGAGAGCGGGCTCTGTTACGCTCGTCGGACCATCTGCATAAAGACCGGCGAGCAGGATCGAGGATTTGACCTGTGCGGATGCGACCGGCGTGGAATAAGTGATCCCGTGCAGGCTGCTGCCGGTGATGTGAAGCGGCGCGCAGCCGTTTTTACGGACGCTTTCGATTTTTGCACCCATCAGAGAAAGCGGCTCCATAATGCGCTTCATCGGACGCTTCTGAATGGAAGCGTCCCCAGTCAGCGTTGTTTCAAAGGTCTGACCACTTAAAATGCCGGAAATCAGCCGGGTTGTCGTGCCGGAATTGCCTGCATCCAACACCTCAGAGGGCGTAGACAGCCCGTGTAAGCCTTTCCCGTGTACTAAAATGCGCTCCGGTGTATTTTCAATTTCAATGCCGAGTTTTTGAAAGCAGCTGATTGTTGAAAGACAGTCCGCTCCTTGTAAAAAATTCGTAACCTCTGTCGTTCCCTGTGCGATTGCTCCGAACATCACGCTGCGGTGGGAGATCGATTTATCTCCGGGGACGGTCACTTCTCCACGCAGCGCTTTGCTGGCTGTCAGTTCCATCATACCATTAAAATCCTTTCCGTTTATCAATTTTTTCAGATATGCGTTACATAGCCGCGTCTGTTCAGCAGCTGAATCGCCTTTGTAATCGAATCTTCTTCGTAAAATTCAATTCGCAGGACGCCTTCCTGTGCCTCCCGATTATGGACGATGCCGATATTTTTGATGCTGATGTTGTTCAGCGCCAAAAGCGTGGAGACGGCGGCGATAGAACCTGCTTCATCCGGGATATCCAGACGGATAGAGTAATCCTTTTTGATCGGGCCGCTTCCGGCGTCAATAAAGGAATCGCGGTATGCACGTGCACCGTCAAAAAAGGTATAGAGCGAGGCAGAATCGTGTTCCTGCAGCTCTTTTTGAACGACGCCAAGGGCGTCGATATAATCCTGCAGCAGTCTGGAAATATTGACCGTGTTGGTCATGCAGATCTGCTCCCACATGACAGGGGAAGAGGAGGCGATCCGCGTGATATCCTTAAACCCGCCTGCAGCGATGGATTTCATCAGTCCCTGAGCATCGTCATGATCCTGTACCAGATGGACGAGGGCGGCAGCAACGATATGAGGCAGATGGCTGACAGCAGCGGTCACATAATCATGCTTCTGGCTTTCCACCTGCAGCGGGATCGCTCCCATGGAGGTGACAAGCCCCTGGAATTCTGCGATTTTCGCAGCGGGAACCTGCGGCGCGGGAGCGAGAATGTAGTAGGCGTTTTCCAAAAGGCCCGCCTTGGAATTGGCAAAGCCGATTCGCTCGCTGCCCGCCATCGGATGTCCGCCGATAAAGCAGTCCGTTAGTCCCAGAGAGTGGATCAGCGAATTGATCGGCGTCTTGACGCTCCCGACATCGGTCAGGATACAGTTCTTTTTGCGATAGGATAAAATTTTTAGCAGGTTCTCATCGTTGTGGGAAACGGGCGCGCACAGGAAAATATAATCGCAGGCAGTAAACGCGTCGCAGGGAGCCGGATAGGCTTCATCCGCAATTTTCTGTTCTGTTGCGAGCTTCAACGTTTCTTCGTTTGGGTCGCAGGCGATGATGACAATATCCTTCCGGTTGGCCTTCAATGCCCTGGCGATGGAACCGCCGATTAGGCCGAGTCCGACAAAACCACAGGTAATCATGACAGTAACTTACTCCTCAATTTCTGCCCGCAAGCTTCCAGAACGGATCGAGTTCTTTGGAAAGACGGGCGAATTTTTCAAAATTCAAAGACTGAGGACCGTCAGAAAGAGCGCAGGCAGGATTGTTGTGCACCTCGATCATCAGACCGTCCGCGCCGCAGGCAACGGCAGCTTTTGCCATCGGAGGCACATAACGGTAAGCACCTGTCGCATGGGACGGGTCTACAATAACCGGCAGATGTGTCCGCTCCTTTAAGACGGGAACCGCGCTCAAATCCAATGTATTTCTCGTGGAAGTTTCATAAGTGCGGATACCTCTTTCACATAATACCACATTTGGGTTGCCTTCCGCCATAATATATTCTGCGGCATTGAGCCATTCGTCAATCGTCGCGCACAGACCCCGCTTTAATAAAACCGGAAGACCGGAACGTCCGGCTTCTTTTAATAAGATGAAATTCTGCATATTGCGGGCACCGATCTGGATCATATCGACATATTTGACCGCTGCTTCGATCGCTTCCAGGCTGACAACCTCGCAGATCGTCGCCAGATCGAAGGCTTTTCCGGCCTCCTTCATGTATTTTAAGCCCTCTTCTTCAAGACCCTGAAAGGAGTAGGGGGAGGTACGGGGCTTATATGCACCGCCGCGCAGGATGGTCGCGCCGTTTTTCTTGACTGCTTCGGCGATCAGCATCAGCTGGTCGTTGGATTCCACCGCGCAGGGACCTGCCATAATCGTCCGGGTGTTCGGTCCGATAGAGGTGCAGCCGACCTTTACGACAGACGGCTCCGGATGAAATTTCAGGTTTGCGAGCTTATAGCTTTCCGTGACGGGAACGATTCTGTCCACGTCTGCAAGCAATGCAATATTTTCTGTGGAAAGACGGGATTTGTCACCGACTACGCCGATGATCGTAACCTGTTCGCCCTGGGACAGATGTGCGGTCAGACCGTTTGCTTCAATATACTGTGTGACAGCCTTTATATTTTTATCCGCTGCCTTCGGTTTCATTACAATGATCATAAGTAAAGTCCTCCCTTGAGTGAAAAATCTTCGATTCTGTATCTTCTTTTCGAAAAATCTCCTTGTAATATAGCACTTTAAAGTGCGAAAGTCAATTGTATCCTGTATAAATATTATATAAGAATACACGGGAAAGTCTAGCTTTTACAGAACTGGCGAAAAGATTTTCAGATAGCCAAAGAAAAACATGTCCAAAATGACGAAAAGGCTTGCTAAAAATGTGAAAGTTTAGTAGAATATCCACATGGGGAAATTGGGAATGATTTTAATCATCTAAAAATCTTTGACAGAATACCCAGAATTTGCAACATACGGAGGAATGAAGATGAACATTTACACAACTGACAAGATCCGTAACGTGGTTCTGTTAGGCCATGGCGGTTCGGGCAAAACCAGTCTGACTGAGGCAATGGCTTATCTGGCTGGCATTACATCCAGAATGGGTAAGGTCACAGACGGCAATACCGTCAGTGATTATGGCAAGGAAGAACAGAAGAGACAGATTTCGATTAATACCTCCGTTGTTCCCATCGAATGGAACGGCGTGAAGATAAATATTTTGGATACTCCCGGATATTTTGACTTTGTAGGCGAAGTAGAAGAAGCAGTAAAGGCTGCAGGCGCTGCCATCATCGTAATCAACGGCAAATCCGGCATTGAAGTCGGCACCGAGAAGGCATGGGAGCTCTGCGAAAAATATAAACTGCCCCGTTTTGTCTATGTTACCAACATGGACGTGGATAACGCTTCCTATCGTCAGATCGTAGAAGATCTGAAAGAAAAATACGGTAAGAAGATCGCACCGTTCAACCTGCCGATCCGTGAAAACGAGCACTTCGTAGGCTATGTCAACGTCGTATCCGAAACCGGTAACCGCTGGCAGGGCAAGGAGGTTGTTCCCTGTGAGATCCCGGATTACAACAGACCGAATCTTGAGATCTGCAGAGAGACGCTGATGGAAGCGGTTGCAGAAACGAGCGAAGCGTTCATGGAGCGCTATTTTGGCGGCGAGACTTTCTCCGAATCCGAAATTCGTGCAGCGCTGCGTACTAACGTTATTGATGGCTCGATCGTTCCCGTATCGATGGGCTCAAACACCCTCTGCCAGGGCGTTTACACGCTGCTGGATGATATTGTAAAATACGTTCCCAGCCCGGAAGACAGGATATGCGCAGGCATCAGCTTAAAGACAAACGGCATTTTCCAAGCGGATTATGATTTCTCCAAAGCGAAATCTGCATACATCTATAAGACGATTTCCGATCCTTTCATCGGTAAGTATTCCCTGATTAAGGTTTGCTCCGGTGTACTCAAAACGGACGATACGATGTATAACAGCGACAGCGATGTTGAGACAAAGATCGGCAAGCTGTATGTGATGCAGGGCAACAAACCGATCGAAGTGAGCGAGCTGCATGCCGGCGACCTCGGCGCACTTGCAAAGCTGACCGGCGCGAAGACCGGTGATACGCTTTCCACCAAGGCAAATCCGGTTGCTTATGCGAAGACCGAATATTCCAAGCCTTATACTGCAAAGCGCTATAAAGCGGTTAACAAGGCGGATATCGATAAGATTTCCCAGTCTCTGCAGAAGCTGACAGACGAAGATAAGACGCTGCGCGTAGTCAACGATTCCGAGAATCGTCAGACCCTGCTTTACGGCATGGGTGAGCAGCATCTGGAAGTGATTGCAAGTCGTCTGGAAAACGAATATAAAGTAAAGATTGAACTTTCCAAACCGAAGGTTGCTTACCGCGAGACGATCCGCAAGAAATCCGACGTTGAATATAAATATAAGAAACAGTCCGGCGGACACGGTCAGTATGGTCACGTTAAGATGCGTTTTGAGCCCTCCGGCGATCTGGAAGCTCCTTATGTATTCGAACAGGAGGTTGTCGGCGGCGCAGTTCCGAAAAACTACTTCCCGGCAGTAGAAAAGGGTATCGCAGAAGCCGTTCAGAAAGGTCCTCTGGCAGCATATCCGGTTGTCGGTGTAAAGGCTGTTTTATATGATGGTTCCTATCATCCGGTTGACTCTTCCGAAATGGCGTTCAAGATGGCTGCATCCCAGGCGTTTAAGAAGGGCTTCATGGAAGCGGGCCCGGTTCTGTTAGAGCCCATTTCTTCTCTGAAAGTAACCGTTCCGGATTCCTATACCGGCGACGTTATGGGCGATTTAAATAAGAGACGCGGCAGAGTGCTCGGCATGACGCCCGTTGCAGGCGGCAAGCAGATCATTGAAGCGGATGTTCCGACCTCCAATCTGTATGACTACTGCACAGATCTCCGTTCCATGACCGGCGGACGCGGCGTATACGAATATGAGTTTGCAAGATATGAGCAGGCTCCCTCAGACGTACAGGAAAAAGAAATCGCAGCGAGAGCAGCAAAGGTTGCAGAAGGCAGCGAAGAATAAAAAAGGATGTGCCTTGGCACATTCTCGCGCCGAGGCGCGGTTGCTTTAGCAACCATCTACC
>NZ_JBKVPW010000024.1:0-37255 GCF_046968865.1 Gallintestinimicrobium sp.
TGTACTCTGTGTACAGGTTTCTTTTGTCTTGCCATAATAAAAGGCCCTCCTAATGGATAATTATTTTATCATAGAAGAACCTTGCCTAGATTATTTTACAGAAAAAGTATCACAGACTCTGGAATATTGCCTATTTGGCAACATAGGTGCTCAACTTGCCGCTTCCTTTTTGCTCAAGTTTGCCATCTTCGCAAAGTTCTTTAAGCAACCGGAAAGCCTTTGTTGTTCCGGCGCTAATCAAATCCTCGACTTCTTTTCTTGTAACACTGCCGTTTTCCCGTGCGTATTGAAGAATGAGTGACTTCTGTTCATTTAGTGATACATCTTTGTCCGCTTTATCAGATACCCGGACATCCATTTCCGGCTGCTCATTCCTATTGGGAAGTGTTACGCGGAAAACACCTTTTGCCGTTTCAAACTTTGGCTGGGATGGGCAAGTCTTATATGCACGTTCAATTTTTCCAATTCCTGTGCCATAACTTTCAATCAATCTCATTCGGTAGAAAACAGCCGCAAGGTTCGGATTTCTCGATTGTGAAACACCTAAGAAAATGGATTCCAGTTCCAGACCGGATACAAGACCTCCAAGAGAGACAAATTCGATTCTATCCTCATAGACATTGACCAGATTGCTTCCGCTGAAGGAGTAATCACGGTGAACCATGCTGTTCAATAAAGATTCTCTGATTGCATCCTCTGGATAATCTCTTCTGTCGGTTCGATCCAGACCGGTAAAGGTTGCTTTTGTTTTATTGACCAAATCTATAAATTGATAGACATCTTCAAGTTGCTTCAAAATGGAGCCCTTAAATTCCTTTCTGTCACGGAATAGCTCCTTATCCTTCCCTTGAAATAGCGCGACTTTTGTTGTGGTTTCGCACTGGTCTGATAGCATCAGCTACGCTTCCTTTCTTGTTCTTTCTTTCTTGTTATACGAGAGAAAGAAAGGTCAGGAGGTGTTGAAACAAGCATTTTGTCGAGCTGCAAGCATCACATGGCCACCGGAGCGGCTTCCTTGAGGGAACAACGCCAGTATATGAATCGTATCTGCGCTTGAAATAAGGCTACCGCAATCCCACTGGCTTTAGACGGTGGGTTAAGGTAGCTAAAAATCAGAAATTATTGTATACTCATGGTATTGGAACATGGAAATCTGAACTTTTCACGCGAAAACTGGATGCTATGTGGCAGATGAGATAGGAGCAGAACAAATGAAGGATGAAATTTTTTTCAGAGATAAGTTAGAGGATGAATGGGAAGCAAACGAGGTGTATGCTATTTTATCAGAGTGTGATAAGGATTTTGAACCGCCGTTATCGGAGCGGGGAAGCACTGTTCAAAAGACATGGGAGAAAAAATCTGGTGACGGTGTAAGAAATTACTTTAATGAGGTGGCAAAACAGCATACACTTTTATTAAAAAGAGAGAAGAAAATCATTGCTTTTCTGTCATTTCGTTCGATGGAAGAATGTGAGGCTTTAAAAGATTACAGGGATATCTGTTATTTTACCACACTCTGCATCAGAAAAGAGTACAGAGGCCAGGGGCTAGCACTGGTATTATATCAGAAAGCGAAAGAATATGTGGAAGAAAGCAGCAGATATACGGTAATGGCACTTAGAACCTGGAGTACGAACAAAGCACAGCTGCACCTGATGGAAAAAATGGATTTTCACTGTGAAACACGTCTGAAAAATGACAGAGGTGAGGGAATTGATACCTTATATTTTGTGAAAGAAATTACAGGAAAGGGAATCCGTGCATATGGATATACGATAGGAAATGGCAAGTGTGGCATTCGCAATACGATCACGGATGTGCCGGGAGTAAAGGTTGGGCATTATACGGTGAGGAAGGGAAAAAAACAGACTGGTGTTACAGTGATCATACCATGTGATGGTTTTGTCTATGAAAGGAAGCCACTTGCAGCGGTTTATGCATTAAATGGTTTTGGGAAGACGCAGGGAACGGTTCAGATTGAAGAACTCGGTGTATTAGAGACGCCGATCGCACTGACGAATACACTAAATGTAGGAAAGGCAGCAGATGGGCTTGTCACATTTACGGAAAAGGAATGCAGGAAGAACGGTAAAGAGTTAGTAAGCGTTAATCCAGTAGTAGGAGAGACGAATGACTCTAGAATTAATCAGATCACAGAACGGGTAGTAGAGGCAGAAGATGTACTTTTCGCAATCGAGCACGCAGAAAAAAACTTTAAGCAGGGGGCAGTCGGTGCCGGAAGAGGAACAGTCTGTTTTGGATTAAAGGGTGGGATTGGTTCCGCATCAAGAATTTTAACGTTTGGCGGTAAAGAGTATACAATCGGTGTTTTGGTGCAGTCTAATTTTGGAAAAACGCAAGATCTTACCGTTGCCGGCGTACCGGTTGGCAGACAGATATGCACGAAAATGCAAAACAGTGCAAAAGAGGATAAGGGTTCCATCATGGTCATTGTGGGGACTGATCTGCCGCTTGGAGAGAGACAGTTAAAGAGAGTTTTAAAAAGAGCAGCAGTTGGGTTGATACGAACTGGTTCTTTTATGGGACATGGCAGTGGGGATGTATTTATTGGGTTTACCAATGCGAATGGGATACCGGATACGAAAGAAGAGCAGTTTCATATGATGAAGTACTTCCCGGAAAATCAACTTGATAAGGTATTCCGGCTGGTGGCAGAGGCTGTGGAAGAATCTATTTTAAATTCATTGACGTGTGCAAAAGCGATGCCAGGGCGAGATGGTGAAATCTATCATAGTTTAAGTGAATTTTTGTGATCTGTCTTTCTTCGGTGGATCCGGTGGAGGAAATCCCTGGAGGAAAATCTACACCGCAGGATAAGGCAGAAGGAAAGCATCTGACGGAGAGTTTGGATCTACAGCCATACTGACGGTCAACATGGAATCAGAGAATTCATCATCGGAATGTGTATTCTGTTGAGTGTGTTTGGTGCAGTAATTTTCGTCAGAAAAAAGAGTGGTTCTGAGGATGAATAAGTATCAAATTTTACGATGAAACAACAGATAGTTACAAAGAAAATGAGACAGAGTGGGAACGAATCCTGCTCTGTCTTTTTTCGAAAAAATCAGTGAAAATCAATAGAAGTGTGGGAAATTCATTCTCGGCAAAATCAATTTCGGATTATCTGAAATCGGAGCATCATTCTATCGACAATGAAACGCTCTCGAAGAACGCGGCAAATGCTTTAGCAGAGTTCTGTATTTGCTTTGTCAAGAAGTGCCATACACTTCAGATGGATTTCTCCTACTTTGAGTACGGTAGGAAGCAGAGTTTCCACACTTTCTTCATAGCCAATCCTAAATAATGCTTCACAGAAGAATCGATTCACTTCGTCATCTTCGTAATCCAGAACATTTGCGAGATATGCATAGGCTGACATTCCGCGAATTCCGAAAAGAATAAGGGACTTTAAGGAACGGATATCTTCATCGGCATTCCACAGCTGCTGCATATTGTATTCAGCTGTTTTACCGCATGGTGACGGACATTTGCTGCAGTCAGGAACCAGTCTTTCTTTTTCAACTCTGACTTCTCGTATCATTTTTTCGATGGCTGCATTATTAAAACTCACATTTGTAATTGTTGTAAACAGTCCTTTCAGTATGACTTGTGAAGTTCTTGGGGAAATAATTTCTGCGCCATCGACTGCTCTTGCAAGAGCAATCAATGCACCGGTCAGTTCATCCTGTAGTTTGGCAGTATCTGTCTGTTCGCGCTGATAACAAAACATCTTTTTTTCCATGATTGTAGTCTCCTCTACTCCAGAATTTTCCCATCAATACTGATTGTTACAACCTGCCATGGTATGAATTTTCCACTGTTTTGAAGTGCTTTTTTTGCTGCCATCTCCAGTCCACCGCAGCATGGAACCTCCATTCTTACAATTGTCACACTTTGAATATTGTTATTTTGAATAATCCCGGTCAGTTTCTCACTGTAATCTACTTGATCTAATTTTGGACAACCAATTAAAGTTACCTTATTTCGAATAAAATCCTGATGAAAGCTGGCATAAGCGTATGCAGTACAATCGGCTGCAATTAAAAGTTTTGCATCGTTAAAATATGGTGCATGAATAGGAGCCAGTTTAATCTGTACCGGCCAGTTCTGAAGCTTTGATATTGAATCTGCAGTAGAAGCTGGTTTTTCGGACTCAGGCGTTTCTGTTCGCCGAATCTGCATGATTTTAGATCCAGGACAGCTGGAGTGAGAGGACATTGCCGGGTTTTTGGCAAATTGTTTTTTCTGTGCTTCTTTCACGGCTTCTTCATCATATGCAGGGGCTTCTCTTTCTTCAAAAGAAATGGCACCTGTGGGACATTTCGGAAGACAATCGCCTAGTCCGTCACAGAAATGTTCTCGCATCAATTCTGCCTTTCCGTCAATGATATCAATAGCACCTTCGTGGCAAGCGTCTGCGCAGGCACCGCAGCCGTTACATTTTTCTTTATCGATCTTGATAAGCTTTCTTAACATTTTATCCTCCGTCCATAGCATTGAATGTTTGTTTCTGCTAGAATTGTAGTATGTGAAATACGACTTGTATGTTTGATTTCCAACATGGAGGAATGATTTTGGAAAAATATTTACCTATCCTAAGAAACAGTCCGTTTTTTAAAGGTCTTACAGATAACGAGATATTATCCATATTGCATTGTGTAAATGCAACAGCAGTTTCTAAAGAACGGGATTCCTATATTTTCAGAGCAGGAGATTCTACCGAGGTAATGGGACTTGTGGTGTCAGGCTGTGTTCTTGTTATGCAGGAAGATCTCTGGGGACATCGGAATATTTTGTCAAAATGTCATGCCAGTGATTTCTTTGGAGAACCGTATGCAGCAAGCCCGGGAGCTGTTTTAAATATCAGTGTGGTAGCGGATGAGGATTGTGAAATTATTTTCTTAAATATCCAAAGACTTCTGGTTACTTGTCCAACTGCATGTGAGCATCATCAGAAGCTGATCCGTAATCTGGTTCGTGTCCTGGCAAATAAGATACTGATCCTGAACGATAAGATCACACATGTTGGAAAGCGAACAACAAGGGATAAATTATTATCCTATCTGTCTGCTGAATCTATCAAACGTTCGTCATTGTCTTTTGAGATTCCTTTTGATCGGCAGCAGCTGGCTGATTATCTTTGTATTGATCGTGCAGCAATGTCTACGGAGATATCAAAGTTACAAAAAGAAGGATTTATAAAAACAAATAGAAATCATTTTGAAATAAGGCTGCCGCAACCCCACTGGGTTTAGACGATGGGGAAAGGCAGCTTTTTTCACAGAGTTTTGAGCTCAGGGATTGCTCACTCGACCCGCAGCATCCGATAACCGATGCCGATGTGCGTTTGTATGTATTGCTGCCCATCTTTCCCGTTTTCCAGCTTTTTGCGCAGGGTTGCCATGAATACTCGCAGAGAAGCAATATCATTTTCCCAACTGCTGCCCCAAATCTGTTGCGTAATGTAGGTGTGTGTCAGAACCTTACCAACATTTTTGGAGAGCAGGCACAACAGTTTGTATTCGATGGGCGTTAGGTGCAGTTCTGCACCATCAAGATATGCGCAGCCTGCCGCATAGTCGATTTTCAGCGCACCGTTCGTAAAAATTGGGGTTTCCTTTGCCGTATCTGCTTTTATCAACGCTAACCTTCGCTGCGTCACCCGCAGTCGTGCCAACAGTTCATCCACGGAAAAAGGCTTCGTCAGGTAATCGTCCGCCCCGGCATCCAGCGCCCCGATTTTATCGGAATCCTCTGTCCTGGCGCTGATTACAATGATCGGCATATTCGACCACGAACGGATCTTTTGGATGATCTCCACGCCATCCATATCTGGAAGTCCCAGATCAAGCAGCACAATATCTGGATTGTGAGACAGCGCCTCCATTACGGCGCTTGCGCCGTTTTGCGCCGAAAGATACCTGTATTCGTGAGTTTTCAGTGTCGTAGTGATCAGATTGCGCACAGGGGTATCGTCTTCTACAACAAGGATAAGTGGCTTATTCATTTAAGTTCACCTCACTAAGTGGTAATGTAAAGGAAAAGATGCAGCCATGCGGCGAATTGTTTTTCAGCGTTATTTCGCCATGATGTGCATGAATGATGGCTTGGCAGAGCGTGAGCCCAAGTCCGAGGCTTCGGCGGCTGTCGCCAATCGGATTTCCCCCGGCAAAGAACATTTCAAAAACACGCTCCTTTAGTTCGTCCGGGATACCAGGGCCGTTATCGCTGACACAGATCTCAACCGCTTTTTTTTGCTGGATTGCCGTGATCCAGATGTTAGAGCCAGCCGTAGTATATTTGACTGCATTGTTCACCAGATTGATAAGCACCTGCACGATGAGTCCTGCATCCACCCGTATCAGCAGCGGCACGTCTCCGCAATCCACCGTGATGTGATGTTCTGTCGATCTTCGGTCGATATGCCGTAGCGCTTCCGACACAATATCGTCCACAACCTGATCGGAAAGACGCAGCTTGACGCTGCCGTCAGCAATTTTCGTAATGGAGAGCAAATTCTCAACCAGCTCGGTCAGCCACTGTGCATCGTCATGAATGTCCGTAAAAATCTGTTTCCGTGTTTGCTCATCCAGCATGTCATAGCTGTGCAGCAGTGTGTCGGCATTGCCGGAAATAGAGGTCAGCGGTGTCCTGAGATCATGAGAAATTGAACGCAGAAGATTAGCGCGAAGCTGTTCGTTCTTTGCAAGAACGGCAGCTTCTTCCTTTTCTCTGGCATTTCGCAGGTTGTCCAGCGCCAGAGCGCACTCACCGAGAAGGGAGAACAGAACGCTGGATGTAAATGCGTCAGGCTGCGTTTGCTTTTCCATCGGAATCCCGACAACGCCGTAAATTTGCTGCTCAGTACGAATGGCAAGATACAGTCGTTTTGCTTTGGGAAAGTTTTGTGTCGTTGCTCCGGCACGTTTCCGGTTTTGCCAGACCCAGTCGATCACATCCTGTTCCTGGTCTGTGTCCGGGGCACTATAGGGGCAGCTTGCGTCAGCCGGGTAAAGGATCCCTTTGGACAGCGCGCCTTCCTGTGCCGGATAAATCAGGATGTTCCGCTGCATGAGCTTTTGTATCTGCGTTGCGGTCATCCGGTAAACTTCCTCAGACGTTTCCGCCTTTTGAAGCTGCCTGTTCATATCAAAAAGCAGCTTTGTGCGATAAGCGTCCCGTGCGGATAGCTGCGCGTGGGCTTTGAGCTTGGCTGCAAGTGTACCGGTCAAAAGCGCAGCCATGAACATGACGGCAAAGGTTATGGGATATTTGCTTCCATAGGCGACCAAAGACAGCCTGGGTTCTGTCAGAAAATAATTGAACAAGATGACACTCAAAAAGGCGGACAGCACGCCGCAGGTATATCCGCTGGTAAAAGCGGAGGTCAGAAGCACACCCAGCAGATAAACCATGATGATATTGGCATCCGCAAAGCCAAGCCGCAGAAACAACCATCCGATGATCGTAGCGGCTGTCAGAATCCCGACAGTCAGAAGCAGTTCCCGGGCGGTTGGAAGCGCCGGGCGAACGGCGAAAAGTGGTTTCCTGGGATAGCTTTTATAGACCTCCGCATCCGGAATGATGTGAATGTCCATCTCCGGCGCAAGCGTAATGAGCTGTTCTGTCAGCGTCGGTTCGCTCCAGAAATGCCGTCGCTGCACGCCGCTGCGCCCAATTACGATTTTGGTCACATCGGAGAGCCGCGCATATTCTGCAATCTGCGTTGGTACATCTTCTCCATGTGTTGTGATGATCTCTGCACCAAGCTGCTGCGCAAGACGTATATTCGCCTGCAGTCGAGCGATATCTTCTGCGTTCATGCCAGAGTATCCGGGAGTCTGCACATAGAGCGCGGTAAGGCTTCCGCAAAATGCCTGCGCCATTTTTCCTGCCATTCGTACAATACGTTCATTGGATGGGGACGAGGACAGGCACACCAGAATATGCTCTTTTGATAGATTGTTTTCATTGTTCTGCACAGTTTCACCACCTCTTTTGATGGTATTATAGCACCAAAAGGCGGCGGTTTCTATTGTGTCCAATCGGATTCGTTTCTGATTTTCGTACAGAAAGCGATCCAGCTGCTTCATCAGAAACCATCCGAACAGGAACGTTAGAGCCATCCCAACGATCAAAATGACATCTTTCACATTGTTTCACCGTCCGTTCATATCCGGAAACACTTTTGCAGCGCCTTATATTCACCCAGCGCTAAAATGGTTATTTCTCCTGACAGCACCGTATCAGATGTAATTGAAACGTCGGTTTTTCCGGAATGTTTGATGCCAAGAATGTTAATGCCATACTTCCTGCGAATATTCAGTTCACCAACGCTTTTGCCAATCCACTCGTGTGGAACTTCTACTTCAAAAATGGCGTGCTGCCCGTCGATCTCCATGTAGTCGAAAATATGATCGGCAGTATATCGAATTGCTGCCCATTCTGCTACCTGCTTTTCCGGGTAGATCACATGGTCGGCTCCGTTGCGAAGCAGAAACTTTGCATGTACATCCCGCTCTGCACGCGACACTACACACTTCGCGCCAAGCTCCTTCAGAAGCGACGTCGTTTCCAGCGAATTCTGAAAGCTGCCGCCAATGGTCACGATGCAGACATCGAAATTTCTGATGCCAAGGGAACGAAGAAACTCCGCGTTTGTACTGTCTCCAATTTGCGCGTTGGTGACGAGGTGAAGTACATCATTGATCCGTTCTTCGTTTGTATCGACTGCCATGATCTGATGCTCCAGCTGAGATAATTGCATAGCGATATGCCGTCCGAAGCGGCCTGCGCCAATCAATAAAATGTTTTTCATGTGTAAAGACTCCTTATCCAATCATTATTTTTTCCTGCGGCAGCTTTGCGCCGTTTATTTTTTTACCGGAAAACGCTGCATAAATGAGCGTAAGACCGCCGACTCTGCCCAGATACATGAGCATGATCAGCACTATTTGGGAAGGGAGATGCAGCTGAGGCGTGATACCCAGCGTCAATCCCACTGTTCCGACTGCCGAAGCCGTTTCATACAGGCATGCGGAAAGCGTCAAATCTTCATACACGCTGATAAAAACAGCGCCGCCAAAGAACAGTGTAAGGTACATTGTCAGAATGGTTGCGGCGGTCTTGACAGCGCTGAAATCAATCCTACGTCCGAAAAACTGAGCATTCTCCCGCTGACGAAAGGTTGCGGAAGTATTGGCAAGCAAGACCGCCAGTGTCGTTGTTTTTATTCCGCCTGCCGTAGAACCCGGAGAACCGCCAATGAGCATCAGAAGGATCATTATGCCCTGCGACGCACCGGACATTGCAGATAGCGTTACTGTGTTATAGCCCGCGGTCCTCGGCGTAACGGACTGAAAAAAAGATGCCAGCAGCCGCTTTCCGGTAGAAAGCGCGGAAAAGTCGGTGAAAAAGAAAAACGCAGCGGGCAAAAGAATTAAAAGACCTGTCGTGACAAGGATCACCTTACTCTGCATCCGGTAGCGATGAAGCCGCCACTTGTTTTCGCAGACATCGTCCCATGTCAAAAAACCAATGCCGCCAACTACGATCAGCAGCATGATCGTGATATTGATTGTCGGACTGCTGGCATAGCCGGTAAGGGATGGATAGAGATTACTTTCTGTTCCAAGAATGTCAAATCCGGCGTTGCAGAATGCGGATATGGAATGAAACACTGCCATCCAGATGCCGCGCCATCCATAGTCATGGCAAAACACCGGCAGCATGGCCAGTGCGCCCAGCAGTTCGATCAAAAACGTTCCTCGCAAGATGAACCGTGTCAGACGGACGATTCCGCCGACCTTTGGCGCAGAAATTGCATCTTGCATGGTGCTGCGCTGCATCAGGGAGATTTTTCGCCCGGACAACAGCGCAAACGATGCTGCTACGGTTATGACGCCAAGTCCTCCGATCTGGATCAGTACCAGAATGATCATCTGTCCGAAGCCGGACCAATAGCTTCCGGTATCTTGAACAACAAGTCCTGTGACGCAGACGGCAGAGGTCGCGGTAAACAGCGTTTCATTGAATGGCGTTACACATCCGGCTGTTGTGGAGAGCGGAAGCATCAGCAGCAGTGCTCCGAGCAAAATGACCCCGGCAAACCTTAATGTGATAGTTTGAAAAGACGAAAGACGGTGCTTTCGACGGATGATTTTCTTTGGCATAAAGGCAGCTCCTTATTTCTGTGATAATTATATTTTATACGGCCAGAGATTTTAAGATCGGATAAGGGACGGGGACGTCGCATTAAGGTTGGATAAAGATGGCAGAGCGCGCATTCTATTGGATACCAGAAAAAACCTCTCCGCAGTCGGGAAACCGGCGGGAGAGGTTTTCTTTTTCGAAATTTATGGTATGTTTTTACACATTGCAGGCGCATGCAGCGTCCCGCGTCAGAATCCGAACCTTACAGTCTCTGCTGTACGTTGCGGATGTACGCTTCCTGCAGCTCGGGGCTCTTTGCAGGATCGATATCGTCCGGGAACTCGGCGTCGATGGTGGACACCTCCGGTCTGTAGTTTAGGCGAAGCGCGTGTTTCTCGATGTAATCCGTCGCTTTGTTATAAACCTCCTCCGTTACTCCGTTTAAGGTAATAGTATATAATTTTGACATCTGTGTATCCTCCGTTTCGTTGAAATTCAGCACCTCTGCTGATAGCTTCAGTATATACCTGTCGGGCAGATTTTAAAAGAGAAAAGGCTCATATTACCTGTAGAAATAATAATGATAATTATTACTAATATTGTACAAAATAGACAAATCTAACAGAAATTTGTTGGATTTCATTTTATAAGATGGTAAAATAGCTTCAAAACGATGGGAAAATCCCGGTGGCGAGGACCGCAGAAATCAGGGGTCAGACCCCGGTCAAAACCGGAGATTTTTTACCTGAAAAATCGAAATTGTAAAGGAGATAAGTTTGAAATGAAGATTCGCAAGGCGGAGAAAAAGGATATCCCAAGAATTCTTGAACTGTTGGGACAGGTATTACAGATCCATGCAGAGATCCGCCCGGATATTTTTATACCAGGTACCACCAAATATACCCTTTGTGAGTTGACGGAATTATTGAAGCAGGAGGATAAACCGGTCTATGTTGCCGTAGATGAGGACGATTTGTGCATGGGCTATGCCTTCTGTCAGCTCAGGGAACAGCCCTTTTCCACCAACATGGTGTCCTTTAAATCATTGTTTATTGATGACTTGTGCGTTGACAAGCAGGCACGAGGGCAGCACATTGGGGAAAGTCTGTTTGAATATGTGAAGCAACAGGCAAAGGAACTGGGCTGCTACGAAGTAACCCTGAACGTCTGGACAGGAAACACATCGGCAGAGCACTTCTACGA
The DNA here is from genome assembly GCF_046968865.1 of Gallintestinimicrobium sp. Classification (NCBI taxonomy): domain Bacteria; kingdom Bacillati; phylum Bacillota; class Clostridia; order Lachnospirales; family Lachnospiraceae; genus Gallintestinimicrobium; species Gallintestinimicrobium sp. Next base: position 11,374 of record NZ_JBKVPW010000024.1, read on the forward strand.
AAAAATGGGCATGAAAACAAAGGAACGGCAGATGGAATATATCCTGTGAGCCGGTTGGGGCAGTCCCTGGTCAAAACCGGACACGACCTACGCTTTGTTTCGGGACGGTCAGTTTCTGACACAGAGTATCCAGTCAGATAAAAATCAGGAAGTTGTGGAGGATATAGGATCATGTCAAAAGAGGAGTATTTGATTACCGATACGCCGCTGAAAGCGCTGACGGTTTTTGCAATGCCGATGATTCTTGGCAGCTTTTTTCAGCAGGTATACAATATGGCTGACTCCATTATCGTCGGTCAGTTTGTGGGTTCTTCTGCGCTGGCGGCGGTTGGTGCCTGTGCAGCTCTGACCAATGTTTTCATTTGCGTGGCACTGGGGGCTGGTGTTGGTGCAGGTGTGCTTGTGAGCCGCTATTTCGGTGCCAGGGAGTATGGCAAAATGAAAACCATTGTGTCTACATCTCTGATCAGCTTTTTGGTTCTGAGTATCCTCCTGGGTGTCTTTGGCTTTTGGTTTTCCCATGGGATGATGAGCGGTTTACAGACTCCTGCCGATATTTTGAAGGAAGCAGTGCTGTACCTGCGGGTCTATTTTGTGGGCTTTCCGTTTTTGTTCATGTACAATATTCTCTCTACCATGTTCACCGCCATCGGTGAATCAAAAATTCCGCTGGGGCTGCTGATCTTTTCCTCCATCCTGAATATTGGGATGGATCTTTGGATGGTAGCAGGTCTGGGGCTCGGCGTGTTCGGTGCCGCCCTTGCAACTTTGATCGCACAGGGCATTTCGGCTGTGCTTTCCTTTTTGATTTTTTTTAATCGGATGCGGCGGTATAAGAGTACCTTTTCCTGGTTTGACGGGCGGGAGCTGTGTTCCATGCTTCAAATTGCTGTTCCATCGGTTCTCCAGCAGTCTACCGTGTCTATCGGTATGATGATTGTACAGGCGGTGGTAAATCCCTTCGGCACGCAGGCACTGGCAGGATATGCGGCAACAATGCGGGTGGAGAATGTTTTTTCCCTGATTTTCGTGTCCATCGGGAATGCGGTTTCGCCGTATGTTTCCCAGAACCTTGGCGCAAACAAAACCCAGCGCATCAAAAAAGGCTACCATGCAGCATTGGTATTGGATGTGTGCTTCGCGGCGCTTGCTTTCCTTGTTATTGAAACGCTGCACACACAGATTTCCTCGCTATTCCTTGGAAAAGACGGAACAGCCCTGGCCTATCAGGTGTCCGGGGATTATATGAGATGGCTTGGTTACTTCTTTCTCTTTATGGGAATCAAAATGGCGACCGATGGAGTTCTTCGCGGACTCGGGATCATGCGGCCATTCCTTATTGCCAACATGGTAAACCTTGCGATTCGCCTGTCCGTGGCATTGATCTGTGCACCGCGTTTTGGCATTGATTTCGTTTGGCTTGCTGTGCCGGCAGGCTGGCTTGCAAACTTCCTGGTTTCCTATGCGGCACTCAGAAAATTCTGGCCGACTGAGAAGGTGGAGCTATCTTGATAAATTTGGATGTCAGTACGGATTATTTTCTGATGGGCAAGTTTATTTGCTCTTTCTGACGGTGTATTAGTAGGAAGGGTGCAAAAGAGAAGAAATGGAGGACGCGATGCAGATAGTTCACTACGGAAATCTCTCCGCTTCCACAGTCCTGATTCAGCCGGTAGACGATCATGATCTGGAGGAGATGGAAACAGAATTAAACGAGATCAGAAAACAGGGAAAGGCAGACTTTCAGTTGATTGCGGTGAAAGTGGACAATTGGAATCAGGATCTTTCGCCCTGGGAGGCGTCTGCAGTCTTTGGCAGCGAGGGCTTCGGAGACGGTGCGGGGGAGCTGCTGCAATTTCTTTTAGGACAATGTGTGGATCGCAGAAAAACGTATTATATCGGTGGATATTCGCTGGCGGGATTATTCTCTCTTTGGGCGGCATATCAGACGGATATCTTTGCAGGTGTTGCAGCAGTATCTCCGTCTGTCTGGTTTCCGGGATTTCTGCAATATATGAAAGAACACGATATGAGAGCAAAGTCGGTGTATCTGAGCTTGGGAAACCGTGAAGAAAGAACCAGAAATCCGCTGATGGCAACCGTTGGGGACTGTATCCGGGAAGGGTATAATCTGTTAAAGATGCAGAAAATCCGAACGATTTTGGAATGGAATCCGGGAAATCACTTCAAAGATGCCGGAATCCGGACAGCGAAAGGGTTTGCGTGGCTCATAAGGAATCAGGGGGCCGAGTAATTATGGGTCAGACCGCAATATGCTTTTTCAGGAGCCTATTTTACAGTGGCTTCTGCAGAACGGAGGTTTTATGGACAGTCAGGTATTTATTTTAAATGAAAAACGGAATGTAACGCTTACAGCATATCTGCAGGACGACAGCCAGGAATTTTGGCGTGCGAAAAAGCGTCCGGCGGTTGTTATTTTTCCGGGTGGGGCGTATGCCTACTGCTCGGATCGGGAGGCGGACCCGGTGGCGCAGGAGTATCTGCGGGCAGGCTATCATGCGTTTGTGTTGCGGTATTCCGTAGGATGGGAGAATGCGGTGTGGCCGAACCCGCTTGAGGATTATGATCAGGCGATGGAGCTGATCGCAGCGCATGCCAAGGAGTGGCATCTGATTCCGGAAAAAATCGCGGTCATCGGATTTTCGGCAGGCGGACATCTGGCAGCGTGCGCAGCGACGATGGCGAAGCACCGTCCGGCTGCGGCGATTTTGGCATATCCGGTCATTTTAGAAGGGCTGGCAGCAATCTGCGCAAAGGGTGCGCCGGGCGCAGACAAGGCGGTGGACAGTCAGACCTGTCCCTGTTTTATCGCAGCGACAGGAACGGATACCACAGTATCGGCGATGAACAGCCTTCGTTTTGTCGAAGCGCTGTATGAAAATGGAATTTCTGCGGAGCTGCATTTGTATGCATTCGGTCCCCATGGATTCTCTACGGCGAGAACGTCGATTGCCGATCCGGCAGAGCTTTGCAGTCGGACGCTTCACTGGGTGGAGGACACCATCAGCTGGCTGGAGGATGTGTTCGGTGCGTTTACATCCGGGGAAATGAGCAGCCCGCGGTGTCCGGGCAGGGTTCGGAAGGATAAAGATCCGTACCTGTCGGTGGACTGCCTGCTTGCCACGATCGCAGAAAACCAGATAGCAGTGGAACGCCTGAACCAGCTGATTTTGGTGGAAGAAACGACACAGAAATGGATTGCAGAACAGAAAGAAAACCTGCTCACTTCGGAAATGACGCTTCGTTCGGCGCTGCAGTTTTTGAATGTTCCGGGAGAAGTGATCCGAAAAGCCGATGAAATACTTTCGGAGATTCCGAACTGAAAATAATAATGATAATTATTACTATTATTATGCAAAATAGACAAATCTAACAGAAATTCTTTGGATTTCATTTTATGAGATGGTAAAATAGCTTCAGAACGATGGGAAAATCCATCGTAGAGTATCCGTCAATTATAGATATACAAACATGTGGCAGCAGGAGAAGGAGGAGCGATGGACAGTATTTTTCACAGAATCAGTGTTCGCAGGTATGAAGACAAACAGGTGGAAAAAGAAAAGTTGATGCAGATTTTGCGGGCGGGTATGCAGGCACCCAGCGCGTGCAACCAGCAGCCGTGGGAATTTTATGTGGTGACGAATCCGGAAAAGATTAAAGCGCTTTCCAAAGCGACACCCTATGCGGGATGTGCAGCAAACGCGCCGGTCGTAATCGTGCCTGTATATCGGAAGGAAGGACTGATTGCTCCGGATTTTGCGCAGATTGACCTTTCGATTGCACAGGAAAACATGTGGCTTGAAACGGATGCACAGGGGCTTGGCGGTGTGTGGATCGGAATCGCTCCGATGGAAGAACAGATGGAGGAAGTTCATAAGCTGCTGGAGCTGCCAAAAGAGGTGGCGGTATTTTCCCTGTTTGCGCTCGGATATCCGGCGGAAAGCCGCGCGCAGGAAGATCGCTTCCATCCGGAGCGGATTCATTTTCTGGAGTGAAACAGAGTTCGAGTGCGGACGTGAGCCGTGTCAGGAGCCTATGATGAAAACATTCAAAAACGGAGAACAACATGATAACAGTATTATGCTATAAAAAATGCACCACCTGTCAGAAAGCATTCAAATGGCTGGATGCAAACGGCGTGGAGTACAAAGAGCGCGCGATCAAAGAAGAGAATCCAACCTATGAGGAACTCAAAACGTGGTATGAAAAGAGCGGACTGCCGCTGAAAAAATTCTTCAACACGAGCGGAATGCTCTATAAGGAGCTGGGATTAAAGGATAAGCTGCTGGAAATGTCCGAAGAAGAGCAGCTAAAGCTTCTTGCGACGGACGGAATGCTCGTGAAGCGTCCGCTCGTAGTCGGAGAGAAAACGGTGCTGACCGGATTTTCTGAAAAAGCCTGGACAGAGCAGCTTTTAGGACAAAAGACATCTTAGGCTGAGAAACAGCGGAAAGGAGCTTAGGTATGAAACTGTTATTTCGGCAGAGATTTTTTTCATGGTTTGACAGTTATGATATTTACGATGAAGACGGCAATACAGTGTATGTGGTAAAAGGGCAGCTTTCCTGGGGACACTGCCTGAAAGTCTTCGATGCGTCAGGACAGGAGCTGGGGACGGTCAAAGAAAAAATCCTGACCTGGCTGCCGAAGTTCGAACTGTATGAGGGCAGCAGCTACGTTGGATGTATCAGCAAGGAGTTGTCCTTTTTCAAACCCCGCTATGATATCGACTGCTGTGGCTGGCATGTAGAGGGCAGCTTTCTGGAATGGGATTATTCCATTACCGGGGCAGCAGGAGAGCAGGTAGCGGTGATTTCAAAAGAAATATTTCATATGACGGACACCTATGTTCTTGATATTGTCAATCCGGTGAACGCGCTGCGGGTGCTGATGTTCGTGCTGGCGATCGACGCGGAAAAATGCTCCCGGAGTTCAAACTGAGTGCGCGGCAAAGAGAATCAGGGGTCAGAAGCCGGTCAAAGCCTTCTGGGAAAGTCTGAATGATGAGCAATAGGAAGAGGTATGGTGAAACAGAATACGACAATCATTTATGAGAATACAGTTGCAGGGACATTCGTCCGTAGAATGAACCGATTCACGGCAGAGGTGCTGATTGACGGAGCACCGCAGATTGTTCATGTGAAAAATACAGGGCGTTTGCAGGAGCTTCTGATGCCGGAAGCAAAGGTAACGCTGCAGAAGACATTGAACCCAAATCGAAAAACGGCATATGATCTGATTTCTGTATACAAACCAAAGCTAAAATGGGTGAATATCGACAGTCTGGCACCGAACGCTTTGATGAAGCAGCAGTTAATGAGTCTGAACTACGAGCTGGTGAAGCCAGAATATACCTATGGGGAATCCAGAATTGATTTTTATATGGAAAGAGACGGGGAAAGATTCCTGACAGAAGTAAAGGGCTGTACGCTGGCAGATGATTTGCATCTGGGGATCGGATTATTTCCGGATGCACCAACGGAGCGAGGCGTGAAGCACTTGCATGAACTGACAAAAGCAGCAAAGGAAGGCTATCATTGCTCAATTGCCTTTGTGATTCAGATGAATGGAATTCATCGGGTAATGCCAAACGAAGCGGCACAGCCGGAGTTTAAGGAAGCACTTGTGAAGGCTGCCAAGGAGGGTGTCCAGATCGTCTGCTACAGCTGCCATGTAGAGGCTGACAGCATAAAAATTACAGGCGTTGTGGAAGATACTTCAAGATTTGTGGAGGCACAGAGGAGGAAGTCGGAATGACTGGAGAAATGATGTGGGAGGAATATTGCCGTACAACGAATACGAATTGCAATACACGGCACGATATATGGAAGTTTTGCGGCGGCGTGTATCATCCGTGATACAAAAGTATCTGTTGTTCCGTTCAATCAAGTCAGCGCAGACCACGCTTTCAAAGAGGGCGAAGATAACCGCAGCTTGAAAAAATGGCGCGAAGTGCATCGGAAAGCTTTTACTCCAGACTATAAGGCCGTTGGTCAGGATTTCGATGAAAAGGGAGATTGCGTCTTGGAAGAATTTGAAGTGGTATATCGGTAAAGCAAAATTCAGGTGAACGAAATCGCTGCACGATGGCCCGTCAAGGCTGTGGTGCAGTTTTCTCTTTAACCTAAAAAGAGGTCAGGGGTCAAACCCTCCGGTCAAAACCGGTGGCACTGGCATTGAGAGAAGATGCAGATTATCAGAAACGATATTACAAAAATGAGCGTTGACGCAATCGTCAATGCTGCCAACAGTTCTCTTTTGGGCGGTGGTGTGAACGTCTGCATTCATCGTGCATCCGTGGTCAAAGGGGCAGACCGTGCGTCAAACTCAAAAATCGGAAGTTGTCGTTTTATTAATTTACATATATGCCTTTTACATAAAAAAGTGTTATTTAAGTTCCGCAACCGTTCGCAACCAAAGAAATATCGTGATAGTTGGTGGTAGCAACCATGAAATTTCGCTATCATGAAGTCACGAAAAGAGGTGATTAAGTGAAATATGATTTTTTAGGAGTTATTGTTTTTGGTAATGTACTGCTAATCGGGGTGGCGGTGATAGCGGTATTTATCACTGTGGGAATTTTCCTCATAAGAGCATTGAGTAGATATGTCAAATCAGGCAATGTCAGAAAAGAAAAGTCCAGCATCAAGAAATCTCTCGGTGAGGTTTTGAAGCAGCATCGTGAAGAGTGTAAGATGACGCAGGAGTTTGTTGCAGAATCTATCGGCGTAAGCAGGCAGGCTGTCTCTAAATGGGAGACCGGAGCATCTGACCCAAGCACTTCCAATCTGCTTACACTTGCAAAATTGTTCAACACTACGGCAGAAGAACTATTACGTGAAGTACAATAAGCGTGGAAAACGGATGTAAGACAACTGATTCATTATAAAGGGCTATCAGATATGAAGAATAAAAAGACAAGAAGATTTAAGATAAGATATATCGTTTTTGGATTATTAGGTGTTATGGCTTTAGCGGCACTTGTATTTATGCGTTTTGGAGGTTTTGGCACAGGAGAAAATGTGAATCCAGAAGAGTTTTTAGCTTATGCTGAACCCGTGGAAAATATAACTGTGCCTGAAAGTGCAAAAATAATTGCATTGGGAGAAGCTACTCACGGAAATGCAGAATTTCAGCAGTTGAAGCTGGAAGTGTTCAAGCAGATGGTAAAAAATAATGGTGTTAGGGCGTTTGCCCTTGAAGGTGACTACGGCGGCTGCGAGCAGGTAAACCGATATATACACGGCGGTGAGGGGACAGCACAGGAAGCAGCCGCAGCGATAGGATTTTCCATTTATAGAACGGAAGAGATGGCAGAACTTATCTCCTATATGCGCCAGTACAATGAAAGTGCATTGGAAGGCGAAGACCTTCGCTTTTACGGTTTTGATATGCAGAGGATTTCTTACAGCATGAGGTTTTTGAAAGAATCCTGCAAAGAACTGGAAGTGGACACAACAAACTTGCAGAAACTTGTGGAAGGTGAAAACTGGAGCAGTGAATTCGATTTATCTACTCGAATTGAAATCCTTACACAAGTGAAGAAAGAATTGGAAAGCAAGAACGGTTCGGAAAATGCAATTCACTTTGTAGATATTTTAATGCAGCATTCCAAGCTTCAAACTCTGACAAATGCTGAAGGTGCTACATTAAGAGATCAATTTATGGCAGAAAATGTACAATGGATTTTACAGCAGGAGCAGCGAAATGGGCATGAAAACATCTTTGTGACAGGTCACAACAGCCATGTCGCAAAATGGGGCAGTTCTAACTCGATGGGTAAACTTCTTTCCAAGGACGCAGCAAACGGTTACCATGTCATTGGTACCGATTTTTATAAAACCCATTGCAATATGCCGACCCGTTCGCCTGAAAAGCGTACAATTCAGGTGTTTTATTCCCATGATCCTTTAGCAAAGGCGGCAAAACTGGCGGGATTTGATATTTGTTGGTTGGATTTTACTAAAGTCCCGGAAAATTCTGAACTGGGTAGGCTGGCTTCTGAATACACCTATATGGGAACACTTGGAGAAAGCTACTCAATCATTATGCGACTTCTTCCTCCAAGTTATCGAATGTTTCAACCTCCTGCGGTGCTTTATGATAGTATGATATTTGTAACGGATGCGAACCCTACAAAAATATTAGAAGAATAACGTATGCAAAACTTCCGGTTTATTGGGAAGTTGCAGAGAACGAAAAATCGGGAGTTGTGGAGAAATTTCCTGAACTTTCCTTATTTTATAGGCTTTCCAGCCCCTTAGATAGTGAAATGATATGTATTTTCCCTTATTTTTGCCCTTGCGAGGAATCCGCAAGGGAAATAAGGAAAATTTTATGCCAAAGTATGTAAGAGAAGTTGCCAGTGGCAAGTTCTCTGCATTTAAGCATTGCTCGCTACTTTATCAAGAAGTCTTGCGGAATCCCGTTTAGCTTTTCTTGTTGAGTGAGCGTAAATATTCATTGTGGTACTGACATCGGAATGTCCTAACAACTCCTGTACATCTTTCGGAGCCGCTCCATTCGAGAGCAGGTTGCTGGTATAGGTGTGTCTAATTCATGGAACTCGATTTTCGATTTTTATTGAACTATTTCTTGGTTTTCTGAGATAAATCAAGAAATAGTTCTTTTCTATTCACCGTGTCAATGATATACTGAAAATAACGATTTGTTGTTGAGGTATATGCGATGCTGCCCTACACAGGTGATTACACGGAACATTTTGATTCCGAAAAGCCAAGCCTTACATTCTATTCCTTTACCCCGCGTTCCTTGATGCGCGGGGGTATGTATCAGATGGATGACGAATTGGCTGCCTTGCTGATAGAGGCCCACAGGAACATTGGTTTTCTGGAAGGGCTTGTTGAGTATGCTCCGAATAAAGAAGCATTTGCGGAGCTGATGCTTTTGAAAGAGTGTACCTATTCCCATATGATCGACTACGATGGTCCCGATCTCAAAGAAATACTCACTATCCGCGGCACCGACAAAGGGAATATAACTCCCATCATGAACTTGGAGGCGGCCTACAGCGCAGCGGCAAATTTGGAGATCCACGCTCCTGACTTGAGCCAGATCTGCGGCATCGCACTTAATGGAGAATCAGAGAATACCCCGATAGATGTTAGGGCGCATCAAACTTTTTGGCTGGGAGCAAAGACGAATCTTAAAGGATACAACCCTACAGCACCGGATGCTGTACTCCCTGCACTAGCTGATATTTCTGCATATCTCTATAACGACCATAATACTGATCCGTTGATTAAGGCAGCACTGGTACATTACCAATTTGAAATGATCCATCCATTTGAACGGTATAACGGTATTGTCGGACGAATCCTTGTGCCAATGGTTCTGCGAGATGTTATTGGAGATGCAAGGCAACTGATATGCTTGTCCGAGTGTTTGTACCACAACAAAAATGAATATTTCGATCTCCTTAGGTCGACACAGTACAGCGGGGGATATATCCGATGGATCAAGTTCTTTGTAAATGCTGTGGGACAAGCAGCAAAGCGATCGGCGGAACAATTGATTCAGTATGAACAGGCTATTGCCGAAGCCGAGGATCGACTGATACACATCGGAAACCTGCCTAAAAGTGTCTATTCTGTCCTCGAACACTTAAAAAGATTTCCGATAACAACAGTTTCGTCCGCTGCGAAGAATACAGGCTTATCATTTAATTCGGTTTCAAAAGCAATGAGTATGATGTTGGAACATGATATTGTTATACAGTCGGGTAATGATATAAGAAATCGCATATGGATACATAAATCAATCGGTCAAACATAAAGTATGTTTTCTCATGATAGGAGGTAACAAGTTGATAAGTCCTGATTTGCCAATCACAAAATCTACCGAAGACAAATTGAACAGGGGTGAATTTGCTAAAAGTCTTGCAAAAACAATATCACAATATTCTTTTCCGTCTTCATTTACCATTGGCTTATATGGGGAATGGGGAAGTGGGAAGACATCTCTTGTAAATATGATGCTTGAAGCTGTAGAGGATATAGACAATAATGCCATAATTCTTAGATTCAACCCATGGTTATGCTCTGATCCCAAGCAACTCATCACCCAGTTTTTCATGCAAATGGCCACGGCGATAAAACTTAAAAAACCAAAGGCAGAGAAGGCATGGGAATTAATAGATCAGTATGCGGATGTATTTGACGCGGCAAGTCTTATTCCTGGCGCTGGAACAATTATTGCCACACTTGGTAAAACATTGGCAAAAGAGGCAAATGAACGGGTTGAGCAACGAACAAAAGATTTACAGGAAAGCAAAAATCAAATCGTCAACAAGATGATGGAAGAAAACATAAAAATAATTGTTTCCATTGATGACATTGATCGGCTTTCAGAAGAAGAGATTATCGCTGTTTTCCAACTGGTTAAAGCATTGGCCGATTTTCCAAATACCGTTTATATTCTGGCATTTGATTATGATGTTGTAGTTCATGCGCTCAGCAAAGTACAATATGGTGATGGCAAAGAATACTTGGAAAAAATAATCCAGGTACCTTTTGAAATCCCCGCACCAAGTATAGCCAATATACATGAGGCGCTATTTTCGAAGCTTGATTCCATTCTTGGAGATATTCCGGAAGAACGATGGGCTAAAACAACGTGGGCAGAACTCTTTCAATTCGGACTTCAAAACTATATCAAATCTATCCGAGATGTTATTCGCTATACAAATGTATTCTTGTTGAAATATGAACTTTTGAAGGATGAAACAGATCCTGTTGATCTGCTTGGTCTTACTGCCTTGCAGGTATTCGAGCCATCTCTCTATTCAAAATTACCGAGCTATAAAGATATATTATGTGGAGCGGATCATAGCTACTCATACGAACGACAAAAAGCAGATGAAGAAAAGGTAAAGAAATCCGTTTCTTTACTGATGCCCAACGATGGAACAATTACAAATGAGGACGCTGCAAACAAGATACTTGGCATTCTATTTCCAAGAACAAAAACAGCCACAGGCATATCATACAGTATTGGCAGGAGTTACTCTCATCGGGATTTTATAATTAATAACAATATTGCAACTCCTGAGTGTTTTGACAGATACTTCGCTTTAACTCTTGAAAATGATGCTATTCCTACCAGTGTAATGAAACACATAATTTACGAAGCAAGCGAAGGTGAGTTTACGGCAGAGATGATGCGACTCTATCGGGAAGGTAAAATTGTACGCCTGCTTGAAGAAATAGAGGCATATGTTAACAGAGAACATTCAGCAAAGCTTCCCGTTAAAAGAGCAGCTTTGATAATAACCGCACTTGTTAGTAATTGGAGTTCCTTTGAGGTTGATGACAGAGGCTTCTTCTCCGTTCCATTTGCATGGAGACTTCTTTTCTGCGTTGATCCACTATTAAAAGCAATGGATTCGACAGCTCGGTTCCTTTGTATTCATTCAGTTTTTGAAGATAAAGATGTTCAGCCATCAACATTAGCACTATTACTTCAAGATTTTGAAACCCAACTTGGCCGCTTTACAGAAGACTCGTCTATTAGAGATGATGTGATGTTTTCATTGGAAGAGGTTCTAGAATTAGAAATGATTTTTAAGAGTCGGGCCATTGATGCGATAGATTCCGGCGCTGCTTTAAGGCAGTATCATGGCTTAGAGTTTTTGTGGATGTTAGGAAATGTAGACGCAGAACTTGCGGATAATAAAAAGAAATCTCTTGTCTCAGACGATATTTCACTCGTAAAAGTTGTGAGTTATTGTACTTCACGAGGAACTGTGGCAACAAAAATAGTTGCTAAGACACGGGACGTGAAACGACAGGCTATTGGGGAATTCATTGATGTTGGTGAGGCTTATCGGCGCATTAAGGCATTTGCAGCTACCAGCCAATTTTTCTCGCTTCCTAAAGATGACCAGATGAATGCCATAGCATTTATCCTCGTTGCAGAGCGAACTCCTTCCGAGTCCGTAATGAAAGACTGTATAGCTGAAGATGCTATTGAAAAAGCATTGAATCAATTGCGAGAAAACGCTACTAACGAGTAATCCACATTGTATCTAAGGAAAGGAAAAAAAGAAGTACAATTTAGCAGACACTGTCTGTTGAATCGGAGGGAAAGGATGCTGATAGCATAGCTGCTGAGAATTCCAGACACCGACTGGATTTCTCCGGCCAAACTTATATGCATAGGGAAAATACACAAAAACAGAAATCCCAGACTATCAAGTTATCGTTGATGGTTTGGGATTTCTGCTTTTGCAGGAATATATTTTTTGTCGTGTGCTTGACATGCGGGTGACGTAACTGGTGGAAGTGAAAATCTTCAAATCCTTCCAGCTTCTTTGACACTGACCTGCAAACAATGCCGAGTGTACTCGGCAGTTCCAGACTGCCATCCGGTCTTAGGCAGACAAAGGAGATTTCCTTATAATCTGCCGGGACTTCCTGTGTTCCGTCAAGGTGATAGTATTCATAATACACCCTGTTTTTTACATGAACTTCTTTGTAGTAGTTGCGGTGGTAAAGTTCTCCGTACTGCATCCGGCTTTTCAGTTGTTCCCGTCTTGCTGCTTTTAATATTTCAGTCAGCGTATCTCCAAAATCAACAATCCTTACTTTCTTTCGCTTCGTTGTACCAATCACATTTTTGTGTTTCGTACCGTCATAACGGATACTGCGTTTTATGGTCAGGCATTGTTCTTCAAGGTTGATGTCCTGCCATGCAAGACCACAGGTTTCCCCGATACGAAGTCCTGCATAATATGCGATCTGGATCGGCAGAATTGCAGGTGGATTTTTCTTTTCCAGATACTTGATAAGTCGCTCATAATCCTCGTGTGAAATCGGCTGTGTGCCTTCTTCGACTTCATCATCGTAAAAGAGGTCAACTTCTTCTGCCTGCTTTTTCAGCTTAATATACTGCATCGGATTGAAACTGATTAACTGCTTTGGAAATACTGCAAAACGGAATGATTGCTGTAACACTGCGGAAAAAGAGTGGATATAATCTTTGCTGTATCCTTTTCTCGCTTTCCCGTCTGGAAACTCGCCACCGAATGTAAGCAGGTCGAGAAACGCCTGTAAATGTTCGGCGGTAACTGTTTTCAGCTTGCGGTCTGCAATCGGGTGTTTTTTGATACAGCGGATTGCACCAAGGTAATTTTCCACTGTGCCGTTGCTGAGTGTTCCGGTTTTTAATTCTTCTTCTGACCACATGTCCAGAAGTTCACCTACGGTAAGATTATCTGCCTTTGCAACAAATTTCTTATCTTCGTAATCTTCCAGTGCCTTGCGGAGAAGTTTTTCTGTCTCACTTTTGCTTTCGGTTCCGGCATATTCTTTCTGAACCATTTTGCCGCTTGCGTCCTCTACATAGAAGCGGTAGTACCATTTCTTTCCTTTCTTTCTAACAGATCCTTTTGCCATAATCGTATGTCTCCTTTCGATATCAGACAATCGGAACTGTTGAAATGCTTCTTGCATGTAAGTATCTTATGGACAAGTCCATAAGCCAATTCGCCGCTCGTCGAGAATCAGCAATGGCAGGAATTAACGCAGAAGCTGAACAGCGAGAACAGCTTATTGCTGAAACAGAACAGCGAATTACTGACCTTAAACAGCAGATAGAGAAAGCGAGGGATATAGATGAGAGAATGCGTAAACTCAGAGAACGTCGGGCAGGTGGAAGAACTTCTGCTCATGACGGAACAGATGCAGGACGAACTGGATCAGAAAGACCAGACGATTATGGAACTGAACAGGCAGCTAAGCAGATCGCTGACCTTGAACGAGAAATTGAACGGCGAAAACAGAGCCGAGAATATCGAAGCATTGCGGACAAGATTAAGGCAAACAGAGCAACAATTAACCAGCGAGACAGACAACAGGAAAAGAGCCGACGCAGAAGTCGTGGCATGGAAATTTAAGTACGAAAAAGCAGAACAGGAAAAACTTTATGCACAGACACACCAAAAGACGGTTGAGGTAGCTGTTGAGAAAAAAGTGCCTTATGAGAAATGTGAAAAATGTGACCGCACTGCTTACCAGAAAGCAAAAGAAAAATGCGATAACCGCAAAAGTCAGCTGGAAAAGAAATATAAAAATATGACAACTGGTTATGAAAGTATCCTGTTCCTACTGGCATGGTACAGCATAACAATAACACTGTTTACGGCTATTCTTTCGCCAGTTTTCCTTAACGACTGTATCACCTTTTTCGGTGTGTTAGGAAAAGGAATGGGAAGCTTGTTTCGGGAGTTTGTCATAGGTGCAGATTCTTTCGGACAGTTAAGCAGCGGAATACCTAACCGTATCCTTTCCGGGCTTATGTACTGGCTGATCGTAGCTATTGTTATGGGGATTTTATTCATAATAACCGGATTACTGATAGTTGGGATTGGTTATCAGGTAGGAAAAATCTACCGGAAATATTGTTGGGATATCATCAGCATTGTGGAAGTTATTACAAGCACAGCCATTGCAATTTATTTTGGAGATTGGATAAAATCTGTTATTTCTATAAATCTCATTACACTATTATTACTGGTGCATGTGGTTTATATTGGAATCAGATGCTATGTGAAAGACTGGATGGAAGAAAGAGGATACTGTTGATATGGAGAATTAGATTTTTAAGAGTCTTTCGATATGGTTATTGGAAATTATTTGCCAAAAGTGAAACAGAATAATACCATAGGAATAAGAGTTGTATGGTCTTTAATGGATGAAGAAAACTGGAATGCAACACATAGATTCAGCGGCAAATTATGGATGGCATCAGGTATTTTATGTATGCTTTGTGGACTTTTTGGGGAAAGCATGGCTGCACTGGTTGTGTATATTATAAGCATTATGGCAGCTGCAATCATTAGCATTCTCTACTCCTACCTTTTTTATAAGAAAAAGCTGGCAACAGGAGAAGGCTTAAAAATTCAGTATAATACAAAAAAAAGTGTGATATATCTGATCATCGCAATTTCCACTATTGTGTTTACTATATGGACTTTGTTTTGTGGAAGTATTCAGATTCGTTGTAATGATCGTGATTTTAACATTGAAGCAAAAGGATGGAATGATTATACAGTGGAGTATTCGCAAATTGACAGCATTTCTTATGAAGAAAATGTATTGCAGAACAATAATGGTTACAGAACTAATGGTCTTGGAAACCTGAAGTATGCTATGGGAAACTTCAAAAACGATATCTTCGGAGATTATATCCGCTACACTCATGCCTCCTGCCATTCATATGTTGTCATGAACATAGATGGAAAAATATTAGTTGTAAATGGGGAAAATGACGCAGAGACAAAGGAAATCTATCAGAGAATAAGTGAGAAGGTGTCAAAGGAAAGAAAATAGTTGTCGGAAACGCTGAGAAGAAATTATTCTCAGCGTTTTTTGAACATTACTATAATGTCAAGGAATCTTCTGCATCTACCCACATCTGTAGTTACAGTTCAGCCTTGCGGCTGAAACCCGAGGGAGTTTCCAATGCGGCGGATGCCATGGCAGCCATTGAGAAATTCGTATTTGAAGAAGAGATGGTGACACTGCCGCAGCTGGTGGAGATCCTGAAAAATAACTGGGAGGGAAATCAGGTTCTGCAGATGAAGATGATAAATGAAGGGGCGAAATTCGGAAACGGACAAAAAGAAGCTGGCAATCTGGCCTGCGAGATGGTAAACTATTTTGTGGAACGGGTAGAGGCATACAACAGCCGGTATGGCGATCTTATCTTTTCCCCGTGTATCGCTACATTTTCCTGGATTGTGAACATCGGAAAGCGGATAGGAGCCTCCGCAGACGGCCGTATGTCTAAGGATCCCATTGCCGCTAACATGTCTCCGGTTCTGTCCAGGGATGTATCAGGCCCCATGGCGGCTCTGAATTCTTATCTGAAGCTGTCTACGGATTCTCTCGAGTAAATAGTACTCGCTATCCGCATCCTCTGCACGCCTGCGGAGCTAGACGCAGGCACCGCTGCGCCGTCGATTCGCAGACGCACAGCTGACACGGATATCAAGCACTATTTACTTCGAGATTAATGCAATGATGTATTAGACGGGAAAGGACAGAGACGTAACAGGTAAAGAAAGGAGAGAAAATATAATGGAAAATATACACGAAAACGGAACATTTCAGTTGCATAACAAAGTGGAGATCCCTCAGGTGGGCTTCGGCACATGGCAGATGCCGGACGGAGAGACAGCGGCAGATGCGGTAATGCACGCCATAGAGGCAGGATACACCCATATAGATACGGCGGCGGTATATCACAACGAGATTGGGGTGGGAGCCGGAATCCGCATGTCGGGAGTGCCGAGAGAAAAGCTGTTTGTGACCAGCAAGCTGTGGAACGATGTGAGAGGCTATGAGGAAACCCTGAAAGCCTTTGATGCCTCCTTAAAAAGGCTGGCCCTGGATTATCTGGATCTGTACCTGATCCATTGGCCCCGTCCCCTGGCTTTCAGGGATACCTACCAGGAGGTAAACCGGGAGACCTGGAAGGCCTTTGAATATCTGTTGGAAAAAGGGTATGTACGGGCCATCGGTGTAAGCAATTTTCTCCCGGTGCATATGGAGGCGCTGCTGAAAACAGCACAGGTCATTCCTATGGTAGACCAGATTGAGTTCCATCCCGGCTGGATGCAGCCGGAAACGGCGGCCTTCTGCAAAGAGCATGACATCCTGGTGGAGGCGTGGAGTCCCCTTGGTTCCGGAAAGCTTTTGGAAGATCCAAAGCTGAAGGAGTTTGGACAGAAATACGGCCGGTCCACAGCCCAGATCTGTCTGCGGTGGTGCCTGCAGAAAGGACATCTTCCTCTGCCCAAATCCGTTACCCCTGTGAGGATTAAGGAGAATCTGCAGCTTTTTGATTTTCAGATATCCCAGGAGGACATGGCAGTGATAGATAAGCTGGAATGCGTAGGCCGGACAGGCTCTGATCCGGACAATGCAAAATTCTGAGATGGTTAAAAGGGCATCGACCATCCAGGAAACTGATTGGATAAAAAGATAAGAAGACCTGCCGTACCGGAATTTCCAAGTCTGGTATGCCAGGTCTTTTTCGGTTATCTTCAGGGGGATCGGAAAATGTGTAAAAACAAGGTTGTAAATGCCGGAAAAACCACCCTGATCACTCGCTTGCTGCCTGTTTTGACCGACTATGGCTTGAAGGTTGCCACTGTCAAGCACGACGGGCATGAATTTGAAGGGGATGTGCCGGGGACGGATACCTACAGGCATATGAAAGCCGGAGCCTTTGGGACGGCAGTGTTTTATAAATACGCGAAGCAGGAAGAGGCCCTGTTAAACCGTCTGGAAAAATACCGTGAAAACCATTTGCTGTTTATAAAGCGTTCTGAGGTACCATTTGATAATAATATATCAGAACGGGATCTGAGGAAAGTAAAGAACCGTCAAAAAATGGCAGGCGGATTCCGTAAGAAACAGGGGAAGGAGATGTATTGCCGAATCCTAAGCATCGTAGAAACCTTAAAACGGCGTAAAATGAATCTAATGGAGAACATCAAACAGATCTTTATAGGAACACCGGCTATTTTCTAGCCGGTGTTAAATGTGTTGTTTCAGCCGCAAGGCTGAACTGTAACCATCTGTAAATTCCCATCAAGATACAGTCTAGCATATTCTAGTGGTTCATCAATGGCAAGTGTGTTTAATGCACAATCTGATCCGGGTGTGGTTCTCAAATTCTTTTCTGCTTCCCAGCAGTCAATGCGAAGCATATAGTCTGCACTGGTATAAACATCAATGCTGTTTCGTCCGGGATTATATTCTGCAAATATTGTTCTCATCGTATCTTATCTCCTTATCGTTCAATCAATTATTTGCTACAAAAATCAGAAGCATTTCAATCAGTTCACCATGTCACTTTTATTTTGTGTTATACTGTTTTATATAATTTTTTTGGTCTCCGCTGCCGCTTCGGTCGGCACAGAGCAGAGGTCCACCGGACCTCTTGTGCCCTTGTATTTTCCCTTATCAGAGTTCGTAAACACTGGTGGGACGATATAACACAAGGGAAACAATAAGGGAAAGCTCACCTGCGACAAATCCAGTGTTTTCAATGGTTTGCGGAGAATTTAACAACAAGATATAACAGTTATTAAATTTCTTAAAACAGGTGAAATCTCAATCGGAATTGACCGAGCTGAAAGAGAAGGCTGCTTGTTGCCCGAAAGACAAGAAGATGGAAGTAGAAGAAAACAAAAAATAATTTTTTATATGAAAGGCTGGTTGCAGAATGTCAAAACAAAATATTTATGATAATGATTTATTTTACGAAAACTTCGAGAAAATACGTAGCAAAGAAATCAATTTTAATGATATTATTGAGACACCAATAATATTAGGAATGATACCTGAACTATATAAAAAGAAAGTATTAGATATTGGATGTGGTATGGGGCAACATGCACTTCAATATTCAAAGAAAGGGGCGTTATCCGTTCTTGGAATTGATATATCGGAAAAAATGTTAGCATATGCAAGAAAAAATAATGCTGCCTCTAATATTGAATACAGAAGACTGGCTTTTGAAGAATTGGATGATTTAGAGGAAAAGTTTGATGTTATTACAAGTTCATTGGCTTTTGATTATGTAGAAAATTTTGAAAGGCTTATGAAACAGATTTATAGTCACTTGAATGAAAATGGCAAATGTGTTTTTTCGATGTCACACCCAATAAGTACAGCATATGATGGGACTTTTGACAGATATACCAGAACAGAAACTGGAGAAAGATTATATGCTAATCTACGAAATTACGGAATAGAGGGTAAGCGTGTTATTCATTGGGTAGTAGATGAATATGAACTTTATCATAGAACGATTTCAACATTAATAAATGATATTGTTTCTGCTGGATTTATTATTGAGGAATGTCAGGAATCAAAAGTGCCTGAATCAATTAGAGAAAAGCGAGCAGATATGTTTGGAGGAGTTATTCATCAGCCAGACTTTATTTTTTTTAGGTGTGGAAAGAAAAATTAATATTTTATCTATGTAAAAAACCCGACAATTGAGTGTATGAGAAAATCTCTGTAAATAAGATTCTTCTATGATAATTAAGGGCAATAAGCTTACGGATTAGGCTTATCGCCCTTGTTTTATATATAACAGTTGCTTACAGGCATGTCAAGGGCAGGCGGTTTCCCGCCTGTCTTTTTAAGCTGTCTTTTGATTATTCAGGTAAGCGTCCTTCGTACATAATACTCAGTTCTCCATAGACCTGGCCCCAATCCCGGATTGTGGTAGTCCACTTTTCAGTTACACGGTCTAAGGCAGCCAGAGCTTTCTGCTCGTCAGCAGCCTGATAGATGGTTTTTAAGTCTGTAGCAAAGGCTTTTCTATCCTTATCCGGAACGTATTTCAGAGTATTTCTTACCTGATGAACAATACCTCTCTGGTATTCTGTTTTTGGAAACGCTGTTGCAATCGCTTCCTTAATGCCTGTAAGGCCGTCGGCGCAGATGATCAGGATATCCTTAACTCCTCGATTTTTCAGTTCATTTAAGACTGAAAGCCAGTATTTCGCACTTTCATTGTCACCGATTGTAATGGTCAGGACTTCCTTTTTGCCCTCTGTATGAATACCCAGAATGACATAAGCTGCAAGTTTACGAATGATTCCATTATCCCGTACAGAATAATGGATTGCATCGATGTAAAGGATCGGATATACCTCATCCAGTGGACGGTTCTGCCAGTCTTCAATCTGAGGAAGTATTTTATCTGTCACGTCAGATATGAAACTTTCTGATGCTTCAAAACCATAGATATCTTCGATTGTTTCCGAGATCTGGCGAGTGGTCATTCCCTTTGCATACTTGTACTCTGTGTACAGGTTTCTTTTGTCTTGCCATAATAAAAGGCCCTCCTAATGATAATTATTTTATCATAGAAGGACCTTGCCTAGATTATTTTACAGAAAAAGTATCACAGACTCGTTATTTATATTGGAATTCGATGTTATGTGAAAGGCTGGATGGAAGAACGGGATATTTTTAAAATCTAATTTGTTCATTGGTGTTATTTATATTTACTTTCATGCTAATATATATTATCATATTAGCATGAAAGGAGAATCTATATGACTCAATTTGAAAAATTAGATTTGTTATTGCGTGAATGTGGAGGGACAATTCAGACATTTCAAGTCCTAAATAATGGAATTAGTAAGTCTGTGTTTTATGCCTATGTGAAGGAACGAGGATTAGAGCAAGCTTCTCATGGTGTGTATGTATCACCTGATACGTGGACAGATGCGATGTTCCTTTTGCATTTGCGTTGTGGTCAAGCTGTATTTTCTCACGAAACTGCATTGTTTTTTCATGATTTAACGGACAGAGAGCCTTTGAAATACACCATAACAGTAAGAACTGGATATAATCCAAGTCGTTTGCAGGAAGACGGTTTTCAAGTGTACACAGTAAAAAAGGATTTACATGAAATAGGAATCATAGCTATGCAGACATCATTCGGACATTCCGTTCCCGTTTATGACATGGAGAGAACAATTTGTGATCTGCTTCGCAGCAGGAAAAATATTGAAATGCAGGTATTCCAAGATGCATTAAAGCAATATGCGAAACGTAAGGATAAAAACTTACGGATGCTTATGAAATACGCAGCTATGTTTCATGTTGAAAAGATACTAAGACCATATTTGGAGATGTTACTTTAGATGATAACAGCGGCAAGACAATTAAAGGATTTGGTTCGTAATCTGTCAAAGAAAAAATCCGCAGATGCACAGATTTTGATGCGGAATTATATGATGGAACGTTTTTTAGAACGAATTTCTTTATCAGAGTATAAAAATCAGTTTATATTAATATAAAATTATATCAAAAAATACATATAATGTATTGCAGTTCTCCAAGAACGTAGAAAAGCCGAATGACGGAACAACAAAACAAGGGAAGGGGTTGCACCATGAATAAAATCCTGATTATAGATGATGACAGAGAACTGTGCGCTTTGATTAAACGTAGCGTACAAGCAGAAAACATAGAAGCTGATTTTTGTAATACCGGAAAAGAGGGCTTGCAGAAATTAAAAGAGCAGGAGTATCAGCTTGTGGTGCTGGATGTGATGATGCCCGGTATGGATGGCTTTGAAACGCTGGAAGAAATCCGCAAAGAGAACAGTCTGCCGATTTTGATGTTCACATCTAAAAATGACAGCATTTCTAAAGTACGGGGCTTACGGGCCGGAGCGGACGATTATCTTACAAAACCGTTTGATATGGATGAACTGATTGCCCGTATTGCGTCTCTTATTCGCCGCTACACTCGCTTTAATCAGCAAGCTGGAGCCATACAAAAGCTAAATTTTGACGGATTGCAGATTGACCTTGAAAATCGTTCTGTTACTACATCAAACGGCACTTTTGAACTGCCCCCAAAGGAATTTGATTTGCTCCTGTACTGTGCAAAACATCAAGGGAAAATTTTGACCAAACAGCAGATTTATGAGGAAGTATGGGGCGAAGAATATTTCTATGATGACAGTAACATTATGGCGATTATCAGTCGGCTTCGTAAAAAATTAGAAGTCAATCCTTCAAGCCCAAAGTATATACAAACGGTCAAAGGGATTGGCTACCGGTTTAA
Organism: Gallintestinimicrobium sp.; assembly: GCF_046968865.1. NCBI lineage: Bacteria > Bacillati > Bacillota > Clostridia > Lachnospirales > Lachnospiraceae > Gallintestinimicrobium > Gallintestinimicrobium sp. The sequence goes on from NZ_JBKVPW010000024.1 coordinate 33,024, forward strand.
TAAGGAGGTGTAGTCAGCATGGAAATTATCGTATTCTTGTCCATTGTGATTGCTGTTGTGGCTGTATTGACTTCCATCGTTCTCGTTCGGCGTGTAAAAAAACAAATAGCAGAAATGACCGATGTGCTGGTTGATGTGAAAAACGGAAATGGCAACCGGCGTATTCTATCTGCAACAAATGAACTGACAGCACCTCTTGCCTATGAAATCAATGAGATCGTTGTGGCCTATGAAAGCAGACTTTCAACTGTACGGCAGACAGAAGAAACCAACCGCCAGCTTATGACGAGCCTTTCCCATGATGTGCGAACGCCCCTTACTACTCTGATTGGGTATCTTGACGCTGCACACAAAGGACTGGTCACAGGAAAAGACCGGGATGATTATATTGAAACCGCCCGACGGAAAGCCCATGATCTGAAAGAATATATTGATGTACTCTTTGACTGGTTCAAGTTAAATTCTGACGAGTTTGCTTTGGAAATCCAGAGCGTTGAGGCCGCAGAGCTGACAAGAAATATCCTGATTGACTGGATACCGATTTTTGAGGATAAACAGGTTGATTATGACATTGATATTCCCGAACAGCCTGTCCGGGTAAGATTGGATATGGACAGCTATATGAGGATCGTCAACAATCTCATTCAAAATGTAATCGCTCACAGCCATGCAGACAAAATTAAAATTGCCCTGTCAAAGAAGGAAAATAACATGGAGCTGCTGCTGGCGGATAATGGAGTGGGAATTGAGAAGGAAGATTTGAAACACATATTTGAACGGCTTTATAAGTGTGATAAAGGACGCTCCGAAAAAGGCAGCGGTCTTGGTCTTTCTATTGTCCATCAGCTTGTAGAAAAGATGGGTGGGAGTATAACAGTTGAAAGTTTGCCGGGAAAAGGAACTGAATTTATGTTGCTTTTTCCTTTGGAGAGTTAAGCGGGTTCCCGTCTTTATGGCGGGAGCCTTTGTCATTTTACTGGATTTCAAATTGCAAGGTTAATGCAAGGTTGCGGCAAGGTTAATGCAAGGTTGGCATGATAGAATACCTTACAGAACAGGAGGTTTTGAATATGGATACAAATTATATCATTGAAACAAAAAATCTGACGAAGCAATACGGCTCACAAAAGAGTGTGGCTGACTTAAATATCCATGTGAAGCGTGGGAGAATTTATGGTCTGCTGGGCAGAAACGGAGCCGGAAAAACCACTACCATGAAAATGCTGTTGGGCTTAACGAAGCCGACTTCCGGGGAGGTCAAAATCTGGGGAAAGCCCTTGCAGGGGAATGAAAAGAAATTGTTGCCCCGTATCGGCAGCCTGATTGAGTCCCCCGGCTTTTATCCCAATCTGACCGGCACAGAGAACCTGCGTATCTTTGCTACTCTGCGGGGCGTACCAAACAATCATGCCATCAAAGACGCTCTGGATCTGGTAGGACTGCCCTACAAAGATAAAAAGCTCTTTTCACAGTATTCTCTTGGTATGAAGCAGCGGCTTGCCATCGCCCTTGCCGTTATGCACGATCCGGAGCTTTTGATTTTGGATGAGCCGATCAACGGCCTCGATCCCATCGGTATTGCAGAAGTACGCTCCTTTATTCGGGAGCTTTGCGACGCAAGAGGAAAAACCATTTTGATTTCCAGTCACATTCTTTCGGAGATTTCCTTGCTGGCTGACGATATTGGAATTATAGACCACGGCGCATTGCTGGAAGAAGAAAGCCTTGCTGAGCTGGAGCAAAAAAGCAGTAAACATATCCGTTTTACGCTCTCTGATACTGCACAGGCGGCAAGAATTTTGGAACGCAATTTCCATGAAAACCATTTCTCCATACAGGACGACCACAATCTGCGCCTGCACAACCTTGATCTGCCTGTGGGGAAAATTGTAACTGCCTTTGTAGAAAACGGATTGGAGGTATCGGAGGCGCATACTTGTGAAGAAAGTCTTGAAGATTACTTCAAGCGTGTGACAGGGGGCGAAGGAATTGCTTAAACTAATCAAATGCGAATTTTTGAAATTGAAACGGAAGAAATTTATTCCGCTGATTATTCTGGCTGCGTTCCTGTTTCCAATCCCGCTGACTTATCTGATGACAACGCCCTCTATGATGGAGCGATATACGGATCGGGCAGATGCTTTCGACGGACTATTTAACATGGTGTTGGGATATGGTATCCAGTTTTTACTGCCCTGCATTATTGGAGTGATTGCCGCTATCCTGTTCTTTATGGAACGCGACAACGATACATTCAAAAATCTGCGTACAATTCCCGTAACCAGCACGCAAATGGTGCTTGCAAAAATTGTTGTCCTGTTTCTCTTTGGAATTGTTTTTTGTGTGGCTTCTACCATTGCAACAATTCTTTGCGGATTTGGAACATTAGAAGTTTATGGAATAGGATATAAATTGTTTTTAGCGGTTGAAACAGGAATTTTCATTACGGCAGGAACACTCCCGTTGATTGTTCTTGTTGTCTTTTTCAGTAAGACCTATGTTTTTTCCATTTTGCTGTGTGTCTTTTACAGCGTTCTGAACATGAGTGCTACGGCATTGTTTGACACACTGCCTAAAACCATGTTATGGCTTCTGCCCACGCCACTGACTACATTTTGGAGTGCAGGAGATATGGCGGCTCATGGAATAAAAATGGACTTGGAGCAAATGACAGGGCTAATTCCTTCAACATTTCAAGTTGTATTCATTCTTGGGATCATGGCATTGGTTTCGTTCTTACTGATTGACAGATTATATAAGCAGAGGGGGGAATAAACATGGTTCGCATTGTAAAAACAGAATTTTATAAATTGAAAAGGTATCATATCCTTTGGGCGGGCGTTGCACTCATGCTCCTATCCGTCCTGCTGACCTTGTTTACCTCTATGGCGAATGATGGTTCCGTTTGGGATTTCGCCTATCTTACAGAACAGGTCATCAAAAACAATATGTCCATGATTTTTCCGATGTGTATCAGCCTAATTGCTGGATATATGATTTCTCGTGAGCAGACGGATGACACATTGAAAAATATTCTGACTGTGCCGATCTCTTTTAAGAAACTGCTGACCGGAAAATTGATTGTGTGCGGCGTATTGTCTATTATTTTCGGGCTGATATGCAGTCTGTTTACAATCATAGCAGAAATGATTGTGGGATTTCCCGGCTTTGAGATTTCCTTAGCTCTAAAAGCAACCTTGCAGATTACTGCGGTTAATTTCTTTTTATATCTTGCGGTTCTGCCGATTATCGCTCTTACTTGTCGGAGGGCAGGCAGCTTTTTAGTCGGTGTAATCATTGCTTTTGTCTATGGATATGGAGGGATGTTTGCCGCAGGAAATATGACATTAGCAAACCTTTATCCGATTACCGCAAGTCTTGGAATGGTAGGCTACCGTAGCTATGATACCGCAGTCAACTGGAATATCGGAACCTGTTCTTGCAGTCTTGCGCTTGCTGTCGTTATTTCTGCCATCTTGATTTTGTGCATGAAAGAACGAGAATCAACCCAAACAAAGAAAAAGGCCAAAAAGGTAGCTCCAAAGAAAGGCTGGTGATGATTTTATGAAGAAAATAGTTTTAGCATTAACATTCGTCCTTGTGGGAAGTTTTATGCTTGCTGGCTGTTCAAAAGATGAAATTCTCAATCATTACAATAACATTGTTCAGTCTGCGGGCTCCATAGAACTGACAGGGAAATCGTCACTGCAAGGGGAAAAAGAAAAAGGAATTGATGATTATACAGGGACTTATACGGCTGATTATGCGAACTTTTCAGGTACAGAGTATTTGTTCGGAGGAACTTCCATAAAGAGAGAAGCCGGTAAGGAGCTGTCTATTGATTGCACTTTGGAGGTTACGGAAGGTACTGCAAAAGTATTTTGGATTTCTGGATCTGATGAAGCAGTCACTTTGATTGAAACAACCGGAACTTATAGTGACACAATTACACTTCCTGATGGTGGAAATTATATCGGAATTGAATGCGAGAGTTTCACAGGAAGCATTGAATTAAATATTGAATAACATTCTGTCGGACGACGGCAAAAGAAAAAAAGCCGTCGTAGAGCAGACAATTTGACACGCCCATTTGAAACGGCGGCTTTGATTTTCAGAGCCGCTGTTTCTTTGCGTTTACACAAACCTATGACGACTTGCAGGGACACGGTAGCCGATGGGAGGTTATTTTGCCGTGTCTCGTTTGCTTTTTCAAAGCTCACATGATCTACATC
>NZ_JBKVPW010000025.1:0-31159 GCF_046968865.1 Gallintestinimicrobium sp.
CACCGCAGCCGAAGCAGTGGTAACGCCGATCCAGCTTCATGCTTGGGGTTTTATCATGATGGAACGGGCAGCAAGCCATCCCGTTCCGCCCTACATGGATTCCATAATGCTCCGCAGCCTGTCTGGTTGTGACGGACTGCTTCACAGCTTCAAATACATTCAAATCTATCCCTCCTTGAAAATAAGAAAAGCACCTGACATTCTCTGATTGAAAATGGCAAGTGCCTGTTAAAGTTCCATATCCTGTTGTCTGTGTTTCGCCTGTGCCGGGGCGGTTCTTTGTGCTTTTTTCTCGTCTGCCTTATCCTGCAAGACTTCCTTGATGGGCTGCTTCTTGGGCGGCTCTTTGCTTTCCTCTGTGCCGGGTGTGGCTTTCCGTACCCAGTAGCGGATGTCCCGCAGCTTCTTCAAATCAGCCTGTACCTCGATCAGAGGTGTTTTCAGGGCTGCAATTTCTTCCAGAAGCGTTTCCTGCTCCTCTTGCAGCTCCTTTTGGGTACTGTCCTTATCGTCCGGGTGCTTGGCAAGGTAGGCGGCGGCTTTCGCATACCGGGCAACCTCCGGGTGTTCCTGTTTGAATTTCTCCTTTGTTTTCTTAAAAAATATCTTCTGGTACTTCTCATAGACAGGCTTACATTCCTTGCAGTCTGTCCGGCTGGCAAGAATCCCGTCAATCACTTTGCTGCGGGCTTCCTTTGGCTTCATCTGATTGCGGTAATCTGCGGCTGATTTCCCGGAAGATTCCAGAAATGCTTCTAAGTCCTCCACAGTGGAAAGCCCCTTTTGCCGGAGATAGGACAGGGCTTCGCTGACTGCCTTTAAGTCCTGTGAAGTCCCCCGGTTCTGTCCAGCCCTTGTCCAGTCCTTCCGTTCTTCCTTTCGTATCTCCATATACTTCATCAGCAGATTGGGAAGAAGTGTCGCTTCCTCCGCCGCTTTTTGTGCAAGCAGCTCTTTCCGTTTTTCTCCCAGCTCGGTAATCCAGCCTTTGAGGTTTTGGATAAGCTGCCGGATGGACTTCATCAGGCGGTTGGCGGCTCTGATTTCCCGGTTCAGGTTGCCGATATTCGTCTGGATACCACGCTTTTCCATCTGCCGGACAGCAGCCCCCTCATGGACAGTAGGGATAATATCAAGCCCCTGTCTGGCATAGGAACGCAAGTCCACACGCTCCGGGCGGTCATTGGCTTCCAGATAGCGGTTCTGGATGACCTCCCATTCATGCCGCCAGATTTCACAATACTTCTGGTCGTTCCAGTCCACCGTATCCTCCTTGTGGCTTTTCCACCTGCCGGATGGCAGCTTTATCCGTTCCCCGTTCTCGTCAAGGTCATAAACCTTGCGGCTCTTGGGAAGCCATTTTCCATGTTCGTCCATTGCCCTCATCGTCAGCAGGACATGGGCGTGGGGATTGTGTCCCGGCGGATGGGGGTCATGGATGGCAAAGTCAGCAATCATCCCTTTGGAAACAAACTGCTGTTCACAAAACTCCCGGACAAGGACAGCGTACTGGTCGGGCGGTATCTCTCTGGGGATGGTAAGCACCCACCGCCTTGCAAGCTGGGAGTTCCATTGTTTTTCCACCGTTTCGGCGGCGTTCCATAAGGTATTGCGGTCTGCATACGACCGTGGGGCATTTGCCGGGAGCAGGATTTCATTGTGGACGATACCACGCTTTTCCGGGTAGTGCTTCACTTCCTGGTCGTATTCACAGAACAGCTTTTCGCCGCTCTGGTAAGCAGCGGCGGCAACCGCAGACTGCCGCTGGCTGCGCTGAACAATCGTGATTTCGTTGTGTGGACAGGGCATTTCGTGTCCCTCCTTTCGGTAATTGGTGGATGGGGTGGCGTTTTACCACCTCATTTTGGGCAGAAAAAAAGCAGGAGACCTTTTTCAGATTTCCTGCTCGGTGTGCCGCTGTGTAAGCGGCGGGTATTTAGTTGTGAAAGTTCGGGACAAGTTGACCCGATGTGAAGCTGACAAACTGGAAGTTGTCAAAGAGAATTGTTCCAGTATTCCACAGTATTGCCATTCACATCATAGAATGTAATGGTTCCCGCATTTATAGGCAAAACAATCGCAAAAGGTTTATTGCTGTCAATGTCAAGCACTTGAATTGTGTTGCCGTCATCTATTTCAAGCTGTGTTACCTGTTGCTGATTCATAGAAATAAATGCTCGCTCATTATATCCTTCTACAGTGTACTCGGCAATTCCTCTTTGAACCCCCGAAAGTTTTCCACCCCCACGGAAAAAGTATCCAAAGGAAAGACCAGGGCGGTTGACATAGACGGAAAAAGAATGGTCACTCAAATCCTGAGGGTAAGAAATATATGCAGCCATCGTGCTGGAAACGCTTCCATCGACCGTCCAATCATCCTTAATCTTCTGCGACGAACGAATATCTGTCTCCAGCTTAGATGAAGTCACGCCGATCTCATTGTTCGTATAAAGAAAACAAACAAATAAAATACAAACAAGAACAACCCCTATCACAATTTTAAGAAATATTTTTTTCACGCTATCAAAACTCCTTGTCAACTACCGATTTTCTTAATTCGACAAACCGGTATTGCTCAATCGTTTTTCTCCGTTAGGAGAATATACAATCCATAAATAAAAAGAACAAGGAATAAAACCGTAGGAATCAATAATCCATTTTCTAAAATACTTACAATCATTCTTCCAGGTGGCGTTACCCATGCAGTTGCCGGATTTTGCATTGCCGCTATTATCATTCCTACAATACCAACAACACCACTTAATGTTAAAAAACCACCTTTTATATTTCTACTCATAATCATTACCTCCTCGTTAAATTCAGGTTTGTTGTCATCTTCATTATACTTCATCGACTATCGAAAAGATAGCGTATTTTATGAAACTTGTCGGCTGGGAACAGCTTGCAACGCAAGGTGTCCCCAGATGGCAAGTCCACAAAAGGGTAGCTGGCGGCAGCCAGCGCAGGGGAAGCGTAGCGTCCCCTGTATGATTTGGAGCAGACCATGACTGCGGAAAATCACAGCCCTCCGGCGAGGAGCCTTCGGAGAACGCAATGCACCAACCTCTGGGTGGTGTATAATTGCGCCCTTAGTAAACTAAGGGGTTTCCGGCTTCTCCCGTTCCAGCAGTTTTTTCAATAGTTCCTGCGTGTCCTGCCTGTGAAAAATGAGTTTCAACAACAGCATGACATCATCATCTGTCAGGCGTTCCGGCTCTTGCAGAAAACTTTCCAGCATACCGCCACGAGTACAGAGCCGGTGCGTCCGTTCCTTTCGGGTAAGCTGCTTCAACTGGTGCTGCAATGCCTTTTCATCATTGATGGCTTTCCGCAGTTTCTTTTCGCTTTTCTCCAGCTCCCGGTTGAGCTTTTCCAGCTTTGAGGTATCAGGCAAGGGCAGCGTCCTCCTTTCCCGGTATCAGCACATAAATTCTGTTCGGTTCTCCCACGCCCTGACGCACCCGCATGATAAGTCCGGCGGTTTCCAGTTCATTCAAAGAACGCTTGACCGTCATGGGGCTGCGGGACAGGACTGCGGCAATGGCTGTGACAGGGAAGCAGACAAACAGGATTCCGTTCTCGTCCTCCTGCCCTTTGGATAGCATAGCGTCCAGCATCCGGCAGTACATGACCTTTGCGGTGCTGCTGACTGGAAATCCTGTCAACGCTCTGGGAAATGGCATACAGGGCGGCAATGGTGTGTCTATCGTCATAAATTCAAAATTCATTCGGTGTGTTCCTCCTTTTTCTTTGCTCGTTTGGATAAATAACGGGGGCAGTCAATCACAACCGCCCGGAAGCTCTGCTTGCACCCATGCTGGCATTTCCGGCATAATTCGTTGTAAGTGACACGCCCCCGGTCATTGAGGTAAAAGGAAAGCTCATGCTTCCTCTTTTTGCTCATTCTCGGCATATTGCGTTTCCTCCCGTTTTAGTGTATGGTTTCGGGGCGATTTTCGGCAAAATTACGGTCATAGAGCCGCTTAAAATCTCCCGAAGTATCAGCGATAGGGTAGACTATCCCCCTATCAGATTGTCGTGTTTCGGTATCATTTCGGTGTCAGTTCGCCAGTTCTCCCCGGTGTCGTTCCTCCCCTGAATCTCACAGCGGCGTATCGCTCCCTTTGGTATGCTCGTTTTGGTCAGGGTTCCTCCATATCCCTGCCAAAAGTCATGGCACTACATCGCCGGGGAAGCATATCCCACACAGGCTGGTCATTCGATTGGAATAATCCATCGATGAACTACCTGTATCATAGAACATTTTTGTGCCCTGTGCCGTATGTCCACAAAGTAGGAATTAGGGGTAAAAATCAGAAATTTCCACGATTGCGGAATTGATATGGTATAATCAATTCAACGGTTATAAATGTCGTCAGAAGGGGGAACTGCTTCAATGAACGGAGCTACTACAATACAGGAACGGCTAAAAGATTTACGATTAAACAAAGGATTAAAACTGGAAGAACTGGCAGAGCAAACGGGTATTTCAAAATCGGCTCTTGGCAGTTATGAAAAAGATGACTATAAGGAAATCAATCATGGCAACCTTATCCTGCTGGCAGATTTTTATGGGGTGTCCCTCGATTATCTCTTTTGCCGGACAGAGAACCGGGCGGAGATCAACACGCCATTAAGGGAGCTGCATTTGAGTGATGAGATGGTAGCACTTCTGAAAAGCGGTCGGATTAACAACCGTCTGCTCTGCGAACTTGCCACCCATAAGGACTTTATCAAGTTTCTTGCGGACATTGAGATTTATGTGGATGGGATTGCCACCATGCAGATTCAGAACCTCAACGCCCTTGTCGATACCGTCCGGCATGAAATCATTGAACGGTATCGCCCCGGCGAAGATGACCCCCATTTGAAAGTGTTGCAAGCCGCCCATATCAGCGATGATGAATATTTCAGCCACATGGTTCTGGATGACCTCAACCTCATTATCCGGGATATTCGGGAAGCCCATAAAAAGGACAGTGAGAGTGCACCCCAGACCACTGTTGCCAATGAACTGAAAGAAAATCTGGAAGCGGTCGAAAATTTCAAGGGCAGCCGGGATGAAAAGCTGGTTGTCCTTTACTGCAAGCAGCTTGGTATCAACTATAAAAATCTGTCAGACGAAGAATTTCGCTGGCTGATTCGGATTCTCAAAAAATCAAAGAAAATGGGAACGCCTATCAGTCAGAGGAAAAAACGGTAAAGAAAAACCGCTGTTGCATGGTTTGTTGGCTTCCATGTAGCAGCGGTTTTTGCTGGGATTATTCAGTTGAATTTTTAGAACGACAAACTTGAATTTATTTTGGCAAATCATCTTCCGCTTTAAAATTCACATTACTGTCATCGATCGAGATTGTGATCGTGTAGTTATAGATTATACCATCTTCTGTTTCCAGCTTAAATGTTACCGCACCACCTCCGAGATACTGAAAATCAGGTTCGTCAGACATTCTTGCATATGTGCCATACTGTTGAAAGTATCCGTCTGCATCAAAGAACGCAACATTGCTTGTTTGCTCCTTATCGTTCCGGAAGAGTACTGCACCAACACGGTCACTAGCATGATCTGGAATTAAAACACAGTCTATGTATTCCCAATCTGTTTCTTGCACAAGAGAGAACATCGACACAATATCTTGTTCAGACCAGATTTTTCCTCCATTCAGATTACTGATATCTGTATTCTGAACCGGATTGCTGGCAGAATCTGATGTTTCTGGCATGGCGTCTTTGCTGCTGCAGGCGGACATTCCTAATACACAAACCGTCATGAAAATAAAAAGCAATGCTCTCTTCATATGAACACCTCCTCAAATTCCGATTTGTCATAATCATTCTATCATACCGTTATGAATAAATCATCTCATGCAAAACAATTTCTTCTGCCCGGTTGTGAATGTTATTGCAACGCTGCACCCATTCCATTTGACGGGTACGCTTCAATTCCTCGGTCACGCCCTCGGCAGCTTTCATCTGCTCCATGATGGTGTCTAACCGTTCCTGTGCCTGTTCGTTCAGGTCTGCAAGATATGTCCACAATTCTCCGGTCAGTATCAATGTGTTCAATCTGGCTGGGTGGACTTCTCTTAAATATTCCCGGTGCATCCGTCCATACTTTCCGATGGGGCGGCGTTCTTCCGACAGTTTCAAGTCCGGGATGTAGTAATCTCCGACAAGGATATAATCAATTCCGTTTTCCGTTATTCTTGGTTTCAATTCGCTCATGTTCCTTACCTCCTGTGGAAGCAGGCTCGTCTGGTACTAACTCAATCACATCGGTAATCTCACAATTCAGCGTTTCGCAGATACGGGCTAATGTGTCCATGCTGATGTGCTTTCCCTCTTTGCTCATGTTGGCAATCATATTCGTTGTCATACCAGCGGCAAGCCTTAAATCTTCTTTTCTCATATCACGCTCTAACAGTGTATGCCAGAGTGGTTTATAGCTGATGTGCATATTGTTTTCCTGCCTTTCTATCCATACCACCGGGGCGGCTGCCCCGGCAGGAACTTTTCTCTTATTATAGCACCAATCTTGTGAAATCACAATTTATTCTTGTAGCCTGCCGCTGATACCGTCTGGATTGTGCTTTTCCTTTCTTTTTGTTCCCTTTAATTAGCCATAAACTGCTTAATGCCCTGGCTTTTTGCCGCAGGGTTGTCCGACCCGTAACCTTCCAGAAGGTTGATGACGCCCCATACCGCCAGACCAGCGCCAAGAGCCATGACCAGAATTTTAAGAATGTCGATTGCCTGATTGAAAAATTCCATATACGTTCCTCCATTTTGTTTGTTTGATGGTTTTGGGTACAAAAAAAGCCGCCCACATCGGCGGCGCTTCGGGTCATCATGGCCCGAAGTTACACAAACTCGTCGCTGTCCAGATCATCGAAATTCAACAGGTCAGCTTCTTCGTCCGTGTCGGAGCCGTCCACTTCGTACACCGTGTATTCGTCCTCCGGCTTTAGTCTCAATGGCCGGTGGCGGAACAGGCTTTCCAAGCGGAAGGCGTTTTTCTTTTTATCAAATTCGGCTGTGTACTTGTAATTCGGGTGCTTTTTCAAGTCATACTTCGGGGACAGGAAAGGCGGGAGCCCCCGAAGCTGCAAGATACATTTATCTCCGGGCATGGTGGTGATCTCGCTGGTGGTCATCAGCTCCCGGCCAAGCCGCTGCATATTCTGGCTGTAACTTTCAGACTGTCCACGGCTGCGACCCTCGGTCTGCATGGAAATGGTGGCCTTGCCCAGCCAGTTTTCCGAAATATCCTTTAGGGTGGAAGCCTCCCGGCCTCCGAGGAACACGATACTGTCCATGTTTCCCATGATGGTTTCGGAATGGTCTTTGTACAATGCCTTGCACTGGCTCATTGCCTGATAAAAAAGCGTCAGGCTGATCTCACGGGAGCGGATGACGGCCACGATCTTTTCCAGCCCCGGCACCTGTCCGGTGTTGGCAGCCTCGTCCCACAGCACCCGCACATGGTAGGGCAGACGCCCGCCATAGGTGTTATCAGCCCGTTCACACAGAAGGTTGAACATCTGCGAAAAAGCGAGGGCAACCAAAAAGTTGTAGGTGGTGTCCGTGTCGCTGATAAGAAAGAACAGCGCTGATTTTTCATCCCCCAGCTTATCCAGCTCCAGTTCGTCATAAGACATGATCTCCCGAAGTTGGGGAATATCAAAGGGAGCCAGTCTTGCACCGCAGGAAATCAAAATGCTTTTGGCTGTCTTGCCGCTGGCGAGCTTGTATTTCTTATACTGCCTCACGGCGAAGTGCTGGGGGCTGCGACGTTCCAACCCGTCAAACATATAGTCCACCGCATTTTTGAAGGTTTCGTCATCCTCCCGGACTTCCATGCTGTTTATCATTTCCACCAGCGTATTCATGTTGCGTTCTTCCTCCGGCCCCTCAAAGACGATGTAGGCCACAAGGGCGCAGTACAAGAGGGTTTCAGCTTATAGTGATAGGTAATCCTTTGAAGTTATCGCCGGATTTTCCCCCACTCCACACCGGACGTGCGACTTTCACCGCATCCGGCGTTCCATCGGTTGTTTTCACAAGCATTTAATCAATCACCAAATGAAATGTTAGTTTTCTATTGCGGACAAACCAGCCTGCTGGCGCAGACTGTTCACTTTTAACATCAGTTCCTTTGTTGCCTTGAGCGTGTCGGCTATCTCTTTTAGCTCATTCTTAGGACACTCTTGCAGGAGTGGAAGAAATCTATTATGGAACAAAATCATATTTCGATAGCGTTCCTTGCCGCCCAATTCTGCCGGTGTTTTCAGCCAGCATACTATGTCAGCCGCATTTTCAAAGAGTTCCCCACTTAGCGCACATTTTCCACGTTGAGCCGAGAATAGTGAAATCCTGCTGTCAGTAAGTTCTGTGCTTCGCCCCATAGACGGTTGATTCCTCAAACCTGATAGAACAGATGAGTTCATACTTAGGTTCGTGTGTATCAATGCCCGTCCCTCTACCGTGTAACTGCAAACCGCCGCTTTCTTTGCCATCGGTATCTTGTTCTTGATGTATGCGATAGGGTAGATAGGTTGGTCGATTCCAGATACATACCGTATCATTGCCGACTTTCCAAACCGTTCTTTTTCGCTCTCGGTCATTGCGCCGCCCTCTCGAACAAGTCTGCACCCGGTTTCTGTATTGAGCCGATTTGTTAAAACTGTCATGACCTGTCTGTGGATTTTCCTGCAATCAATGCTGATGCAGGTGGCAAGTTGAAAATAATTCTGTATTCCCAGAACCATTGAATTGTACAGCCGTATTTCGTCCAAAGGTCTTTTTCCCTCTGGAGGTCGGGCAATTCGTTTCGCCTGTTCCACCAGTTTTTGCCTTTCCAGTTCCAACTTTTTGTCACAGATATGAGATTGCACGATGTACTTCCTGCTTTTCGGTCTGACTCGTATCTTAAACCCAAGAAACTCTGAATAGCGTTTTCTAACATTGACTATCCTTGTTTTCTCTGGCGATACCTCCAACCTCAGCCTCTCGGTTATCCATGCCGTTACAGCCTCTTTCGTTCTCAAAGCGTCCTCTTTATTCCGGCAGAAAATTCTGAAATCATCTGCATATCTCACGATATACATTTCTTTCAACCCTGTTTTCCTCATTTTGAGGAATGCCTTGCTCCGGTCAAAAGTAATCGAGTTTCTGATTTTCCTCTCATACCCGTATTCCTTTACAAGAGGGTGGTTCTGCCATTGGCTCTCAACCCATTTGTCCAGTTCATTCAGCACGATATTGGCAAGCAACGGTGAAATGATACCGCCTTGCGGAGTGCCTTTGTCTGGAATGAGTGTAGTGCCGTCTGGCATTCTAATCGGTGCTTTCAGAATCCGCTTGATAATAAAAATCAACTGTTTGTCGTGTATTCCCATTGCCCATATTTGCCGCATTAGCTTGCTGTGATTTACGTTGTCGAAAAATCCTTTTATATCAAACTCAATCACATAATGCAGGTTCATGCGTTGAAGCATGGTGTAAGTTTTCTGCACGGCGTGTTCCACGGAACGGTTCGGGCGAAAGCCGTAACTGTTGTCGCTGAATTTCGCTTCGCAGATTGGCTCTATGACCTGTTTGATACATTGCTGTACCAGCCTGTCCCAGATACAGGGAATACCTAACGGTCTGGTTTTTCCGTTTGGTTTCGGAATGTCTTTGCGTCTTACCGGCTTTGGGCGGTATCCGTGCTGACTTCCTGTGACAATAAACCTCACTTTCTCTGCAACTGTTTCGGGCGGTAAACACCCGATGTCACTGATGTTTTTGTTGTCTGTTCCTGCTGTGTAGCTTCCTCCGTTTGCTTTGATGTTCCGATATGCCAGAAGAATGTTGTCCCGGCTCAGAATTAAATCCATAAGGTCGGTAAAATTTTCTCCCTCCAAACTTCGATGATAGAGTTCATCAAAAACTGGCTGCATACCGTAATACTCGGCATGACGTAAGTCATCTACACATAGAGTTTTGTTTTTCTTTGGCATAAGGCATCACCTCCTTTTTGCGAAAGTGACCCTTTTGGTCTTACTCGAATCCTTATGTTGGATTGAATAATGCCTGCTTATCTCAACCGACTTGTGGCCATTCCTCCGTAGCTCACATAACGCAAGCACATCATAGGTTCGACCACTACTTTTCAGCAGCAGTTCGTCTGCTTATTGTTTTTCGTCAGACTATTCCTTGCGGAATCTGCTGCCTTTCCTCGTTCCGATAGTTCTATCTGTTCATACATACCCATAGGTTCCTGCTATAGACCTGTCGGCTTGCCTGTGCCTGTAACACAGCATGGTCGTTCGTAGGATCAATTTCTACTAAACCACACCGACTGCGCATTAACGCACCCACACATTTCTGCGTGGTCTTCTTTTAGACCTGTACATTCGCAGGTTCGTCAGTCCGCCCGCCAAAGCGAACATTCTAACCATAGGTATCTTATAGACTCTCGGCTTATAGGTAACACAGTCTGCCTCCAGACCGCTTTCGACCACTTTAGGCAGTGGTTACGGTTACTCTCAGCCTTTGTCATGGGGCTTCGTACACCAGCCATTACAGCTAATGCACGCCCATCAAGGGTAGGCGTTTCAGGGCGTTACCCCGTCATTCCACCTATCAAACTACCAGTTCTCCGAACAACGGAAAACCGTTGCTCGTGCGCAGACTTTTTACCGTCTGCGAACGAGTCGCACTCACCCAGAAATCCTCAGAGGCTTGCTGTCCTTCCCCTTTGGTATTTACAATGATTGTGTTTACGAGCTTGGTTGGCGCGGCTCTGCTCCGGCTGGTCGGCTCTCTGTGCAATCTCTTAGTATCCCTCGTTCACAACTTCCCATGTTTCATTATTCAGTTGTAAAGTGATTGTGCGATTAGGCCCTTGAATTACTCCGTCCTTGCTTGCACACACAGAAAAAATAATTTTATTTTCTGTCTGGCTCTTTAATTCCAAAGAAACAACTTCAAAGACTGTATTCTCATAATAGGCTCTGGCTGCTTCATCTGCTATTTTCAACTCATCATTGGGTGCTGCTTCTGTAATAGAAATTAAATTGCCAATCGGGGGAGTCGATTCTTGAAAAAAGTCCGAGCAGACTATTTGTACCCACGTACCAGTTTTTAATTTCCAATCTTTTTGTTCCTCTGTCAATTCAAACAGCACTTTATCATAGCTTAGTCCTGAATTTTCCTCGACATCAACAAGAATAATGGGAACTAAACTTTCAATCACATTGTCAATGATTGTTCCTGTGAAAGTAATACTATTTGGAATGACAATTTGCTCTGGTTCATTCGGATCTGCTTCTTTGTAATTATCCTCTATAACAGGTGCGGCACCGATTGCTTCGCTATCGGGACGATTTATAAAAGTATCTTCTTCGCTGATTTGGTAATCATCAAAGGACGCAAAGAATCTACCGTCATCTAACAGAGAGATTGTAATTGCCTTTGTTGTAGTTTTTCCGTTTTCAAATGTAATCTCCATGACGATAATATCATTCCGCATTTCCTCCGGCAAAGCTGCAATCGTACTGTCCTCATTGTCAGTCAGTTCCCGAATGATAGCATTAGGCACCCAGCTGATCGTCAAATAATAATATTCGCTTTCGTCCTCCCCATAGGCAACGGTAAAGTTCTGGGCGTTCCCATATTCATCTCTTTTTTCTGTCCAGTCCCAAAAATTGATTTGCTGGTTTTTGCAAGAAAAACGGACTGTAGCAATATCTTTGCCAGAAAGATAGAACATCAACGGCTGTCCTTTCATCTCTCCGCTATCGCTGATTGTACCGCTATTCATTACCGCGCCGGCTGCGGTAATTTCTTCATTTGTGCCATAAGCATAAGCCGATACAATCATACCGCCGGAAAAAGGGGCAAGTATGCCGCCTACGGCAATCACGATTGCGAGACAAGCCGCAACCGCGCCCACTTTAATCCAAAAGGGCTTTTTATTTTTCTGCTCCTAACGCTGTGTTGTTCATAATGGACCTCCATTTCATTATTTCATGTGTTTGTTGCACCTAAAACCATTCACAAATGCGCAAAAAGGACATTCCTAAGTAATTAGAAATGTCCTTTGGTTTCGATGTTACTGTCACGAGTAACAAACTGTTGCACCTGTACGGTTTTGTTGTACTCATTTTTCCATAACACGTTACAATATTTTATTGAAAATCCAACTATTCTTCTGAGAATAACCGCTGTTTGCGCTGTATCATCTCATCGATTCTCTCGATATACTGCCCGACATCCTTGACATTGTCACAGCGTTCGATTCTGCCATCGCCATAGACGCGTTTGGAGATGGTTCCTGCACCGAGTGCCATGATCGTCTGGACCTCCTCCATAATTAAAATATTATAAATACCCGCCTTCTTCGGTTTTGCATAGCCGACATTTTCGAAATTGCCGGACATATTTTTCTGTCGGTAGAGATAATACGGTTCCATGCCCATCTGCTTTGCCCCCTGGGCAGCGATCGCCATCGTTTTGTCCGTGTTGTGCAGCGTGCTGATGCCGTGCTCCAAAATCCACTGGCTCAGCCTGGAAGCCCGCTTAATTGCAAGAGAATGTACCGTCAGGCTGTCGGGTCCAAGCTCCTGCACTCGGTGGATTGTCTCTTCGACATCTTCCTTCGTTTCTCCCGGCAGCCCGAGAATCAGGTCCATATTGATATTATCAAAGCCTTCCTCCCGCGCCAGCCGAAATGCCTCAACCGTCTGCGCCACAGTATGCCGACGACCGATCAGATCAAGGGTTTCCTGCTTCATCGTCTGTGGATTGACCGAAATTCTCGTCACACCATAACGCTTCATCACACGCAGTTTCTCTGCCGTAATACTGTCCGCGCGCCCTGCTTCTACCGTAAACTCCCGCACCTGTGACCAGTCAAGCGTATTTTGAAGCTTCAAAAAAAGCCGCTCCAATTCCTCTGGTTCCAGTGTAGTCGGCGTGCCGCCGCCAATATAAACGCTGTCCAAAACGCGGTCTGCGCAGGCTTCTTTTACGAAATCGATTTCCTTTTCCACAGCGCTTAAATAGTCGCTCACGCGATTTTTCCATGCACAGATCGGAAAAGAGGTAAAGGAACAATACAGACAGGTCGTTGGGCAGAACGGAATCCCGATATAAAGGCTGTATCCTTCCTCATAATGAATTCCGGATAAAATCTGCATTTCCCGTTTGGCAATGTCAATCGACAGCTCTGTTTTTTCTTTCGATGCCAGATAGGTATGCTCCATATAGGCAGCGACTTCCTGTTCTGTTTGTCCCTGTTCCAGAAGCTGTTTCGCAATTTTCGTCGGACGAATACCTGTCAGGGTTCCCCACGGAAGCGTCTTTCCTGTTTCTTCGGAAAGGAGCGCGTACAAAAGCTGTTTTAAATCGTTTTTAACCGTCCCCCTGTCCTCCGGCGTCTTTAGATTGACTGTTTTAGTCCCTCCATTTTCAATTCCTGCACAGATGGACGTCTCATCAAATTCCACGAAAAACGCCGGCAGCCCGGCGTCACTTCGTTCTTCTTTGGTTCCTTTTACAAAAACTTTGATCTCCTGCTCCGGATAAAAGGCCTTTACCAGAGAATGGATATCATAGGCATATCTGTCTTCATTTAACGTTACAATAATCATCTTTTTACTGGCAGTAGGGATTGTACTGCTTCTCCCTTCCAATTGTAGTAATATCTCCGTGTCCCGGATAAACTTTTGTATCTTCCGGAAGGACAAAGAGTTTTTCTTTCACAGAGCGTACCAGACTGCTCATGCTGCCGGTCGGGAAATCTGTTCTGCCGACCGATTCCTCAAACAGCGTATCGCCGGAGAATAAGAAACCGCCCTCTTTACAGTAATAGCAGCATCCGCCTACAGTATGCCCTGGCGTTGCAATGACCTGAAATGAAATCCCCGCGGTTTCCACTGTCTGTCCGTCTGTCAGCCATTCATCCGCTTCGATCGTCACAACAGGGGGCATCTGGGCAGACAGGTTTAACTCCGGCGTCCGGCAGACTTTCTTCTCTTCTGCCAATGCATACACCTTTGCGCCGGATGCTTTTTTTAATTCTGCTGCGCCGCCAATATGGTCAAAATGACCGTGTGTCAGAAGAATCGCTTCCACAGTAAAGTCCTTTTCGGAGAGCAATTTGAAAATCCCTGCTCCGTTTTCCGCAGGATCGACTACGACCGCCTTTGTCCCGCCTTCCCGGTATAAAAAATAACAGTTTGTTGCGCAGACACCCATCGTCTTTCGCCCAATTTTAATTTCAGACATTCGTTTTCCTTTCCCAGAAGCCAAGCAGCAAATCGCTATTTTCCGATAGCATTGCAAACGTTGAAACGCCGCCAATTCCATATCGGCTTTCCCAATACCTGCTCGTACCTGCCGCCGGCATCGCATCAGCCCGTTGTACGCTCAATATCGATGACGCTTTCAATGTTGCGCAGCTTCGCTACGATCTGATTTAACTCTTCCCTGCTGCTGATCTCAAATGAAGTAGACAATGTAGCAATTCCCTGCTTGTTCGTTCTCGTATTCATCGTCTGGATATCAATATTGCGCTCCGTCAGTGCTTTACTGATGTCTGCTAAAAGTCCGTTTCTGTTATGTGCAAAGATATTGATCTCCGCCATATATTTCTCACCATCTGCTCCAGTATCCGAGGGCTCCCACTCCGCTTCAATGAGTCTGGCACGTTCGATCTCCGGCAGGTTTAATACATTGATACAGTCCGTCCGGTGGATCGAAATCCCCCGTCCTCTTGTCACAAAGCCGACGATCTCATCCCCGGGCACAGGAGAGCAGCATTTGGAAAAACGTACTGCCACATCATGAATCCCCTTGACCACGATGCCGTTTTTACTGTGGGGGTGCATCTGCTTCGCCTGATTGGCATTATTTTCTGCAATGGAGGCAAGCACTTCTTCATTGGTCATCACCTTCGGATGGTCTTTCTCATAAAGCTCCTGCATCCGATTGGCGATCTGACCTTCCTTGAGCGCGCCGTGTCCGATCGCTGCCAGCACGCTGTCCCAGTCCATAAAGCCGTATTTCTTCATGACAGCTGCCTGATATTCCGGCTTCATAATTTCGCCCAGGTTGATCGAACGTGCCTTACAGTAGGTGTTGAACTGATCCTTGCCCTTAGTGATATTTTCTTCCTTGACTTCGTTTTTGAACCACTGGTTGATCTTGTTTTTCGCCTGCGTACTCTTGACTACCGTAAGCCAGTCACGGCTCGGTCCCTTGGAATTCTGCGAAGTCAGAATTTCCACGCGGTCGCCGTTTTGGATTTCGTAATCGATCGTCACAAGCTTTCCGTTGACCCGCGCCCCGATCATCTTGTTGCCGACTGCAGTATGGACGTTGTAGGCAAAATCAATGGGTGTAGAGCCTGCAGGCAAGGTCTTGACGTCGCCGGTCGGCGTAAAACAGTATACGCTGTCGGAAAACAAATCCAGATCGCTTTTCAGCATGTTCATGAATTCTTTGTTATCCGACATCTCGCGCTGCCATTCCAGAATCTGACGCAGCCATGCCAGCTTTTCTTCTTCCTGTGCCTCAACCTTTTTGCCGTCGGAGGCTTCTTTATATTTCCAGTGGGCGGCGATACCGTATTCCGCCACACGATGCATTTCATAAGTTCTGATCTGAATTTCGAAAGGCTGCCCGGAGCTTCCAATCAACGTCGTGTGCAGAGACTGATACATGTTTGCCTTGGGCATCGCAATATAATCCTTAAAACGCCCCGGAATCGGCTTGTACATCTCGTGAATCACGCCCAGCGCCGCATAACAGTCCTTAACCGTATCTACGATAATCCGGACAGCAAACAGGTCATAAATCTGGTCTATGGTCTTATGCTGATTCTTCATCTTTTTGTAAATGCTGAAGAAATGCTTGATACGACCGTCAATCTTAGCTTCGATTCCCGCCTTTTTGATGTGCTCGGAAACCTCGTCCACGATTCCCTGAATATATTTTTCGCGCTCGCTTTTGCGCATCGCGATCTTGTCCACCAGATCATAATAAACGTCCGGTTCGAGATATTTTAACGAAAGATCGTCCAGTTCTACCTTGATCTTGGAAATACCGAGACGCTGTGCAATGGGCGCATAGATGTCCATCGTCTCCCGCGCAATCCGGATTTGCTTTTCGTGGGGCATATGCTTGAGGGTGCGCATATTGTGGAGGCGGTCCGCCAGCTTGATCATGATTACGCGGATATCCTTCGCCATCGCCATGAACATCTTGCGCAGGTTCTCCGCCTGCATCTCCAGCTGTGCTTCTGTTTTATTGCCGGAATTGTCCGCAAGATGCAGATGCTGCAGCTTGGTCACGCCGTCCACCAAAAAGGCAACGTCCGTTCCGAACTGTTCTCCGACCTGTTCGACCGTCATCACGGTATCTTCCACCACATCGTGCAGAAGTCCCGCCACGATCGTCTCCTTATCCAGCTCCAGATCCGCCAGGATAATCGCCACGCACAGCGGATGGATGATGTAAGGCTCGCCGGATTTACGCACCTGTCCCTGATGGGCGTTATCTGCCAGCCGATACGCTTTTTCAATCATGGAAATATCATCCGAAGGATGATACTTGCGCACCCGCTCGATCAGGTCCTGATATAGTTCTTCCGGGCTTATAAATTCCTGAATGCTCTCAATTCGTCCGTCATCCAGCACCAGCTTGGTTTTCGGCTCTTTTGATCTGTCTTCCGTTCTATCCATCTTCCGCACACCTTACCATCGTCCAGTTTTATCAGTTTCTGCCAAAAAAGAGTTACGTCGTAACTCTTTTTCGAAAATCAATTATTTGCCTTCATATACAATTGCGGAATCCAGACGATATCCTGCAATTGCTTCTCTTCCCTTCAGCCCTGCCAGCTCGATCAAAACCAACACGCCTGCAACCTCGCCGCCCAGTCTCTCTACCAGGGAGATCATCGCCTGAGTCGTGCCGCCGGTTGCGATCAGGTCATCTACGATCAGCACTTTCTGTCCGGGTTTAATAGAGGTCTTGTGCATTTCGATTACTGCCGTGCCGTATTCCAGAGAATATTCCTGAGACACGGTTTCACAGGGCAGCTTGCCCTTTTTGCGGATCAGTGCAAAGGGCTTATGCAGGTTATATGCGATGGGTGCGCCGAAAATAAAGCCTCTGGACTCTGCGCCTACGACTACGTCAAACTCCAGATCCTTTACCAGATCCTGCATGGTATCGACTGCGAGGTGCATGCCGTCAGCATCCTCCAGCACGCTCGTAACATCTCTGAAAATAATTCCCTCCTGCGGGAAATCCGGTATACTTCTTACATATTCTTCCAGTTTTTTCATTTTCCTATGCCTCTTTTTCTTCTCTTTTCTTTAAAATGGAACCCTGTCAAACGGGACTTATCGATGTTATCATTATATTATTTTCCTTCATTAAAGTCAATACAGCCGAAAGCCCGGATTTTCCCTGCCATGACAGCATCTGAAAAATCCGGGCTTTCTTATTCCTTATTCTGATGAAAAAATGTTATTGTACCAGCCAGTGCTTTGTTTCAACCTCTGCTGCGCCTTATAAGTGGTTCACCACACCCGTAAAGAGGATTTGATCGCCTGCGTCTTCGCCGTTTCCGGTTAAAACAAACGCAAACGGGCTGTCAAAGGTAAGCTCTATCGGATCGGTTTCGGGCATCAGCGCCATTTTTTCCAGTCCCATCACGGTAACTGCGGCAGCTGTCAGTCCGTTTTCGTCCACCTCAACCATTGCACTCTGCAGTGCACTTGAAATATAGAGAGCCTCGTTATCCAGAACCTCTGTCAGCGCAGCGTCTGTTGCCTGCATCAGCGGAATCCCCATGGCTTCCAGAGCCTCTTTGATCGAGAATACATTGCTTTCCAGCTTAAACTTGGGCAAAGAAAGCTGTACGCAGCGGTAATCCGCTCCGCTGATTTTCTGCAGCTTTTCTGTCGTCAGGCTCTGCAGTACCTCTTCCGCACTATAGCCGTCTTTGGGCAGGCACAGTACCATCTGCCCTCCGCTTGTCGTCCAGAGCACGATAGCCTGCATCGTCTCGTCCTCATAATAAATGCCGTCGCTTAGCTTCTGATTCATAAACTCTGCATTCTCGTCCTGCTTTGCGCCGTGAAACGTGCCCTCCGTCGTATTTTCTTCCAAAAACTGGCTGCTCCAGCTGTCCGAAAAATACAATGCATTCGCAATCGCCGCTACCGTATCCGCATCGAAGGAGTCCACAATCTCTACAATCTTTCCATCGGTCTTCTCTGAGGCCCAGCTGTTGATGGCATTTGCTGCAGAGGGATCCGAAAAGTCAACGGAAAAGAGTTTTCCATCGTAATTGTCCGAAAACAGCTGTTCAAACGTCTGATTTACCGTTGCATCCTTTTGAACGAACAATGCGTTTGCGATTTTCAATGGGCTTTCAAACGTTTCTCCATATTCTTCGTAGCTTTTTCTGCGTTCCTCCTGGGAAAGCCCGGCATTGACTGCCTTTACCGTCTGATTTAACGTTTCAGCGTCGATCCCGGCTTCGCCGATCACTTTTAACAGCTGTTCCTGTGTTGCCCCGCTGCAGCCGTTTACCAGCGCCGCCAGGGGCAGCCATGCGGAATACGGGGATGCGATCAGGTTTTCTCCCTCTTTTTTCTGCTTCAGCAAAGCCTCCGTAAAACGCAGTGCAAAGCCGTTTTCCTCATCCCGCGCAACATCCTGATCCGGTGTCTTATCTGCAGCCGTCTGATTGTTTTCATCCGTTTCAGACGTCTGATCCTGTTTGTTTGAATCGGATGTCTCCATAGACTGCGCTCCTTCCGTTTCCGTCCGGGTCTGTGCAGGCTCTTCCCCGATACTCTTTTGTCCGCAGCCGCTAAATAACATCCCCTGTGCCAGCAGGCTCAGGCTCATAAAAAGTGCAAGCATCTGTTTTTTTCTCATATCCGAAAATTCCTTCCTATATGGTGTTGTAAAATCGACAGTTTTTCAACCCTTCCGGCAGGAAATCGTCCTGCCGCAGGATTCTTTTGTGCCCTGCTATCTACATACACGCAGACAGCTGCCGTCCGGTTTCACATAGTTTGAAAATTTTTAAAAAAATTTCAGGTTGCCATATAGTCTGTCCTTCACGATACCAAAACATTCCCGCAGCACATTATTGGGCAGAAAATAAACACCGGAATCCGCAGAAATCCCGACCGGATCTAGAAAGCCCTGCTGTTTTGCCAGCCGCAGGCTTCTGTAAACATGAAAATTGCTTGTCACAATGCCGACCTTCTGAACCTCCTGCGGAATCAGCTTTCTGGAAAAGCGCAGATTTTCTACGGTGTTGGTGGACTGGTCTTCTAAAATCAGCCGTTTGGGGTCAATTCCTTTTTTTACCAGAGCATCATACATTCCCTGTGCCTCGCTGACCGGCTCGTTGCTGCCCTGTCCGCCGAACAGTACGCAGAGCGTCTCCGGATTTTCCGTCAGATAGGTATATGCCTGACACAGCCGTTTTTCCAGAACGACGCTGGGCCCGCTTTGCTTCATCTGTGCACCCAACACAATAATATAGGAAAGCTGCTGCTCCCCTTTTGCAGAAAATGTGCTGCCGATCAGGATCAGCAGACCGCACAGACAGGCAATACCCACGCCTGCAAGCACGCCGATTCCCGCCCGCAGTCCGATTGGCAAACGCATCCAGAGCCCTTTTTGTACAAAAAAGCCGAACAGACCAAACAGTGCCGTCCCTGCCAGCCAGATCAGGTAAAATTTCGTTCCGGCAGCCTTGGTTGCAACCACGCCAACACAATATACCAGACACAGTGCCGCCAGCACATAACAGAGCATCGCCATTTTCATTCTCCTCGTCCGCTTCTTCTCCATTTTAATCTCCATCCCGCATACAGTTTTATCCAAACGGTTTACTCGTTTCGAAACAGATCGTAATTGATCTTTTTGTAAAAGAGACGCTCGATTTCCTTTCGGTCTTCCATGTGCAGACCCAGAATCCACATGATCTTCGCAAGCACCGCTTCCAGCGTCATGTCGTAGGTTTCCAGAAACGGCAGCTGCTCCCGCGCTGCGCGACCCACCACATAGGTGTCCATGCTGCTGCCCTCATACGTCACCTGCGTCGCCATGATCAGGATCTTTTCATGCGCCTTGTAATGCTGCATTTCCTCCAAAAGCGCCTGACGCAGACGATCCGGCAATCCACCGACACCGAAGCCTTCAATAATAATACAGTCATACACGCTCAAAATATGCGGAATAATCTCCGTGGACATCCCCGGTGTCAGTTTTAACAAAAACACCTTCCGATCCATCCGGTTAAAGAAACGCACCGGACCGCAGATATCCTTCTGGATATAATAGACCACCGTGTTGTCGTGAATCTGCCCAAGCACCGGAAAATTGATGCTGGAAAATGCATTATAGCTGAAGGTCGCCGTCTTTTTCGCCCGCGTTCCCGCAATAATTTTGCCGTCAAACACCAGCATAACGTCCCGGCTTCGGTCGTCAAGTGCGCACCGGATGCTGTCGTGCAGATTTTTCCGTGCGTCGGTGATTTCCTGCAGAATCGATTTCTGCGCACCGGTCAGGACAATCGGCTTGACAGAATTCTGAATCAGATAGGAAAGCGCCGCAGCCGTATACGCCATCGTATCCGTCCCGTGGCAGATCAGAAACGCGTCGTATAACGTATAGTTTTTCTGAATCAGTCCCGCCAGCTTCAACCACCACGAGGCTTCCATATTTGTCGAATCAATGCTGCAGACCTCGTATGGAACTAACTCGCAGACATCTTCAAATTCTTTCATATAATCCAAAAAATCGTCGGAGGACAGCACCGGTGCCAGACCGTTCCCGCCATCCTGTGAGGCGATCGTCCCGCCGGTTGTCAGCAATAAAATTCGCTTTTTCATACGTTCCCCGTTTCTCAGCGTCTGTCCGTGCTTCCAAATCCGCCATTGCGGACTCCGTCCGCCTCGTCATCCTCCGTGATGCCATACGGCATGAAAATCCCCTGCAAAAAGCCCTCGCCCGGATGGATTTCTAGCACCTTGCCCTCGTTGGAATCGTTCGTCAGCTTCGCCATGATATGTCCTTCATTGTCGGAATTATAGTAATCGCTGTCGATAATTCCGACGGTATTATTCAGCTGCAAACGGTACTTAAAGCCCTGTCCGCTTCTGGGAAACAGGCACAGCACCCAGTCCTCGTCCATCCGCGCACGGATTCCGGTCGGGATTTTAATCGTCTCGCCCGGCTTTAACACAAATGCCACCGGTGCAGAAAAGTCATAGCCTGCGCTTCCCGCTGTCGCCCGTTTTGGTTTTGTAATATCATCATAAATTGCACGGATTTCCGCCGTTTCATGGCCTGGGAACGCGTCCGCGAAATCCTTTTCGTACTGTGCAAAGCTCACCTTTTCAAATGCTGCAATTCTTTTCATATTCTTCTCCTGCTGTCTCGCCTGCGCACCTTTTCTGTACGCCTGCAGTCGGTTATTTTTCTATCAGAGTTCTTCATCCGTCTCATAGTCGCCGCAGTGTAAAATCACCTCTGCCTCTGCTCCCGTCCTTTTTGATAATCTTTACCGCTCTTTCCGGACGGTAAATCTTTCCATAGCAAACCTCTGTTTCCGGAACCTGCTTTTCCTGCGTCATACTGCCTCCATCTTCCTGTTCTTCCAAAACGGCTCTGTGCCACAGCTTTTATCCTACGCGTCCATGCACTGTTTTCCCGCCGTCACAACACGAACCGGCAGCAGACAAAGTGCCCGATGCCGGTTCGTGTTTTAACTACGTCTGATTCTACCGCAGTGTAATTCTGCGCAGAATATTTGTTACAGTTCACCCGCGCCATTCGCAAAAGCGCATCTTCGATGCTCTCCGCTGCTTCGCAGCTCATTTTTGCTCATAAAATGGCGCTCCCTTCGTACCCTTTTGCGTTCAGATTTTCGTGCAAGCACGAAATCTGAACGCAAAAGGGTACGAGTGAACTGTAACGAATATTTTACTCCTGTGCGTCTGCACTCTGCGCGTTCTGCGCATCCTTTGCATCCTTTTTATGGCGCGCGGTAATGCCGACCTTCACTGCAGCTATAATCACAGCTGCAAATACAACAAACACAAGCAGATACGATATAAATGAATTGATAAATGCAACCAGATTTCCCATAGATCCGTCTCCATTCGCTAAATTTTTCTGTTATGCCCTATTGTAGCATTGAAAAGCTGTCTGCGTCAACCATGTACCCCGGGATCTGTCAGAACCGCATTCGTGTCCGCAGCCGTCGTCGCCAGATGATCGCACCGCTCGTTTTCCGGGTGCCCGGCATGTCCTTTTACCCAGGTAAAATGCAGCTCATGGGGCTGTGCCGCCGCCAGAAGCCGCTTCCAGAGATCGACGTTTTTAACCGGGCCGGAAGCGCCCTTCCAGTTCTTTTTCAGCCAGCCGTCAATCCATTTTTTGTTAAACGCATCCGTCACATATTTCGAATCGGAAACAATTTCCACCCGGCACGGCTTTGTCAGCGCTTCCAGACCGGCGATCACCGCCATCAGCTCCATCCGGTTGTTGGTCGTGCGGATATAGCCCGCAGAAAATTCCCGTTCATGCAGATTGCCCTGGCTGTCCACAAACTGCAAAACTGCGCCGTAGCCCCCCGGTCCGTCCGGGTTTCCTCTTGCCGCGCCATCTGTATATAGTGTTACATTCTGCATTGTTTTTCATTCCTTTTTGTTTTTTTGCATAGCATGCGCAGCACGGACATGCGTTTTTGCGCTGCACGTTCACGCTTTCCAGACACCGGTTTTTAAAAATTCCGCCGCCTGATCATCCGCTTTTTTAATAATTTCTTCACTGTAGCCCATCATTTCCAACAGTCGGATCGCATTTCTCGAAGTCGCACGCCCGGGCATCAGCAGATACGGGAAAGAAATATCCCCGTC
Source organism: Gallintestinimicrobium sp. (assembly GCF_046968865.1). Lineage (NCBI taxonomy): Bacteria > Bacillati > Bacillota > Clostridia > Lachnospirales > Lachnospiraceae > Gallintestinimicrobium > Gallintestinimicrobium sp. The sequence continues at coordinate 22,947 of NZ_JBKVPW010000025.1, forward strand.
TGCAATCTGCTCTTCAAAATGATAATTGTCGTATTCTGCCTCCAGAAGTCCTGTCAGCTCCACATCGTGCGTTGCCGCAAAGCAGCACACGCCGGGCTTATGCAGGCTCTTTAAAATCTGTGTGGAGGCCGCAATCCGTTCCACTGTGTTCGTACCGCGAAGCACCTCGTCCACAAAGCACAGCACCGGTGCACCCGGGCTTTGCGCCGCATCTAAAATTCGTTTCAAGGAACGGATTTCTACGATATAATAGCTTTCTCCACTGCCAAGGTCGTCGCGCAGCGCCATCGAGGTCATCACGCGCCAGTAGCTGCTCTGACAATGATCCGCACAGCAGGTGTGAATCGTCTGCGCCAGAATCATGTTCAGGGCGACTGCCTTTAAAAAAGTGGATTTCCCCGACGCATTGGAGCCGGTCAGGAGAACGCCGTTTGTCGTTTTGATATCGTTTTTGACCGGGTCGGCGAGCAGCGGGTGGTACAACTGCTCCAGCTTCAGGGACACAGCTTCAAAATGCTGCCCGGAGGATTCCGCAGCGCCATGTGCTGCACCGTCCGCCACCGTTTCTGCTGCCGTCAGCTTTGGCACGCACCAGGCGGGCAGAGAATGCCGAAATCCCGCCGCTGCAATCAACGCATCCAGCTCCCCCACAATCGTCACAAGTCGGTCAATATTTTCCGTCTGCTCCCGCACCGCATGCAGCATGATGTTGAATCCGATGATGTCCAGATGCAGCATCATATTGATATAATCCGCCACGATACCCATCGGATCGCCGCTCGACGTACGCATCCCAAGTGACGCACTTCTGTTCAGTTTTCCAAACTGTGGCAACAGCTTTCGAACCTTGCTGAGTCTTCCCTCCAGCTGCTGTGCATGAATTCCGGAAAGCTCCTCCGCCCCGCGGATCAGCCGGAAAATATAGTGAAAGCTGGTCAGATACGGCTCGATCTGCTTCTTTTCTTTCAGATAGGTTGTGATATTAAAACACATCACCGCACTCACACCACACAATCCAAGCGGCGGACTGACAAAAGCTGCTGCGATCGCAAGAAAAAACAGCAGATCAACCAACAGATGCTTGCCGTTTTTACGCTCTCCCAGCACGTCCAGAAAGTCCATATAGTCATACAGGGAATATTTCCCGGTTCTTCCGATTTTGAAAAAAATCTCCTGCATCCGGACTCTCATTTCCTCGTCCTGTTCCAGAAATTCCAACAGTTTCTCCCGCTCCTGCAGCTCTTTTTCCTCAAATGACGGACTGCGCAGCATCGCATAGAGATATTCCTGCCCCGCCGAGCTGCAGGTGCTGTTCATCCGCAGGAAAATTTCATCCAGGTTCAGGTCGTTCCAGGTGATATCATCGATCTGGAAATCCTTTGGATGCTTTTCAAAATATCGGACAATTCCATTTACCTCTCCATCTGCATATTCTGTCCTGCCGGCTTTTCCAAAGGATTTTCGCAGCTGTTCCCGGTTCCATTTCTGCGCTCTGTGCTGATCCCAGAGTCCTTTTAAAAACATAACAGCAGCTACCGCCAAGAGCGCCGCGAATAAAATTGCATATTCCAATGAAGTTTGTTCCTCTTTTCTCCTGTCGTTGAGATTCTATTCCGGTCCGGAGATTAAAATGCTCCGCGCACAATCTATTGTATACAATCCGCCAGATTTCCCGAACCAAAGCCCTCCGGAAGCAGTTTTCGAAGCGTGCGGATTTCGTAATCGCTCTCGCTTTCTGCAACAACGATAAAAAACGAATCCGGATCACAAAACTCTGCCATCACCTGTCTGCATACCCCGCAGGGCCAGGCTGCCTGCGTGAGCTTTCCGATCTTTCTTCCGCCGTTTTCATCTATTTCCGCCGGACTTCCTGCGATTGCAATCGCCAAAAACTGCCGTTCTCCCGCCGCGACTGCTGTAAAAAACGCAGTGCGCTCCGCGCAGTTGGTCGGCGTATAGGCTGCATTTTCAATATTGCAGCCGGTGTAGAGCTTTCCCGATTGTGTCCAAAGCGCCGCCCCGACATGATAATGGGAGTACGGCGCATAGGAACGCTTTCTGGCTTCCAGCGCAGCTGCGATCAGACGCCTGCAGAGTACGTCGTCAATCTGTGTTTGTTCCATACTTCCCCTCATTTCTGCGCACGCTTTTTGCGCATACCGAGTTTGTGTCAAGTGCGCGCAGACACAAATCTCGTGATTGAAAAATGTTATTTTTCAATCTTCCCCTCACTCCCGGTAAAAAGCCTGAATGCTCTCCGTCACCAGCTTTTGAAACTTCGGTGCAGCGCTGTCTGCTGCTGCCTGCACTTCTTCATGGCTGAGCGGCTGTTTTGTCATGCCCGCTGCCAGGTTGCTGATACACGAAATTCCGCAGATACGCATTCCCATATGGTTTGCTGCGACCGCTTCCACCGCAGTCGACATGCCGACTGCATCTGCGCCGAGCCTGCGCAGCAGTTCCACCTCTGCAGGTGTTTCATAGGAAGGTCCCGTCAACTGCGCATACACGCCCTCCTGCAAAGCGATCTTCTGCTCTGCCGCTGTTTTTTTCAGAATTTCCTGCAGCTTCCGGTCGTATACCTGCGTCATGTCCGGAAACCGTACTCCCAATTCGTCAAAATTCTGCCCGATCAGCGGATTGGGTGCAAACAGAGAAATGTGATCCGTCAGCAGCATCAGATCCCCTGCAGAAAACGACGGATTGATCCCGCCGGAGGCATTTGTCAGAAACAAAAGCTCTGCTCCCATCTGCTTCATCAGCCGGATCGGCAGCACCACATCCGAAACCGGATAGCCCTCATAAAAATGAACTCTTCCTTTCATGCACACCACCGGAACTGATCCGATCCATCCAAAAATAAATTTTCCCGCATGTCCGGGCACAGTCGAAACCGGAAAACCGTCGATTTCATGGTAATCCAGCTCTGCCTCCACCCGAATTTCCTCCGCGTAGTCGCCAAGCCCCGAACCGAGCACCAGCGCAACCCTCGGTGTAAACGGAATCTTTTCCCGAATGCTTTCGTAACAGCTGATAAGCTTTTCATATACGTTCTGCATAATGTCCTCTTTTCCGGCAATTTTATTCATGGCAATAGAATGCTCGCAGAGCGTGCATTCTATTGTTTTGCTGCGATCGTAAAACCGCCTGATGCTACTTCATTGCTATGGACAGCGAAAGCGTCCTGATTTTCTATTTCCATCAGATATGCGTCAGAATCAGCTCGCAGTCTCCCTCCGCCCGGATTTTTTCTCCGGAACAGGGAACAAAGAAGCTGTCGCCCGCAGAAAACTGCATTTTTTCATCCTGCTTGTACAGGATTCCGCTGCCCTTGACACATACAAGACTGCTGAAGGAATCCGAATAGGCAGGCAGCTCTGCCGTACCGTGAATCTGATAGCTTGCGCATTCAAAATATTTGCATCTGCTCAGGATCCGGCAGGTATAAGTATCCTTCACAACCGTCTCATCCTGGAACTGCGGCAGCTCGTATCGATGATAATCCATGACTTCCAGCGCCTTTTCCACATGCAGCTGGCGGCGGTTACCGTAACGGTCGGTACGGTTATAGTCGTACAGACGATAGGTACAGTTGGAACTTTGCTGAATTTCACAGACAACAACGCCCTTGCCGATGGCATGCACCGTACCTGCCGGAATATAGTAGGCTTTCCCGTTCTCGACCGGAATCCAGTTTAGCAGCGACAAAATCGAGCCGTCCGTAAGCGCCTCCTGCACCTGTTCCCGTGTCATATCCTGCTTGAAGCCGCAGTAAATCCCGGCGCCTTCTTCGTGCTCTAAGACATACCACATTTCGTTTTTACCGTACTCATTTTCACGGGAAAGGGCATAATCATCGTCAGGGTGCACCTGGATAGAAAGGTTTTCTTTCGCGTCAATCAGCTTGACCAGAATCGGAAAATGCTCAATCGACTGGCATTTCCAGCCACAGTTTTCCCGCCCGATTTTCGACAGATAATCTGCAAACAGACGGCCTTTGTACCGTCCGGACGCTACAATGCTCTGTCCTGCTTCATGTGCCGACAGCTCCCAGCTTTCTGCAATACTGTCATAGTCACAATGCTTGCCATAGTGTTCCTTCAGCTTTGTGCCGCCCCACAGATAGTCTTTAAATGCAGGCTGCAGTTTTACAAACGGTTCTGTCCTGTAACCCAGCTCCGCTTCATTCAGATCCCGGCTCTCCACGGAGATCAGGTCACGTTCCATAACCTCTTCACCGGTAGAAATTTCCATAAAGACAAGGGGTACGTCACCGATATTAGAAATCTGATGGACGGTATTTTCCGGAATTTCCATGCTGTCGTTGCTGCCGTATTCTTTTTCCACTCCAGCCAGCATGATTCGTGCACGCCCGCTGACGATGATCCAGTGCTCCGTCCGTCTCGCATGCTTGTGAGCATAAATCGTACGCCCCTGTGTCAGCACAACCTTCCGCACAACGTACTGACGCGCCGCCGACAGAATCTCATAAGTGCCCCAAGGCTTATAGATCACCTGTCCCATGTCAAAATAGCTTTGCAGTGCGGGATTTTCCCGCCGCAGATCCTTTAACGATTCGGACGCACCTTTTTTGCCGACATAAACCGCATCATCTGTATTGACGATCGTGATATCTTCCAACTGATTCGCCACAACAATGCTGCGGCTGCCACGGTTGATGATCAGCGTATTGTCGCAGTTATACTGCGCCTGCCTGGAATCCTTTTCAGAAATCAGTCCTTCTTCTCCGAGATCCTCCAGACTTCCAATATCCTGCCAGACAAATCCGGCCTTTACAACCATGCAGCGTGTCGTCTCTTCAAATACTGTTTCTTCAATCGCCTGCGCCGGAATCTGCTCCAGGACCTCTCTTCGGTAAAAGATATGTTTGCCTTTTTCGATCAGCTTATCCTCAAACGCACGTTCGCACGCTCCAATGATCTCCGGGGAATGCAGCCTGACTTCCTGCAAGAAGTCCCCATTTCTAAATAAAAACAGCCCGCTGTTGATCAGATATCTGGAATCCTGCAGGTATTTCTGCGCCTGCGCTCCATCCGGCTTCTCCACGAATTTCTCCACATGGTTTCCATTGCAGCAGATATAACCATACCGGGTATCCGCCGTCCGGACCGGCATTCCGAATGTAACAAGACTGCCTTCTCTCGCCAGCACACCCGCTTCGTTGATCGCATCCTTGTAAGCTTCCCCCTGGATCAGATGATCGGAGGGTACAATAAAAATAAGCTCTGAAAGTGGAAATTCCAGACATGCCAGCAAAATTGCTGCTGTCGTCTTACGCGCTTCTTCCTCCAGAACCAATCTCCAGGTCAGTCCCTGAAATACTTTGAGCTGATTTTCTACAATAAACTGGTACTCCCGGTTTGTCACCACTACAAACTCATCACAGTATGCCATATTTCTGGCAATCGTATCCTGAAAAATCGAATGACTGCCATCCAACGAGATAAACTGCTTCGGATAATTTTTCCGGGAAAGCGGCCAGAGTCTGTCACCTCTTCCGCCTGCCAGTACAATACATTTCATAATTGTCCACCTTTCGTGCTTTCTTCCTTATACTATAATCGAAATAGTGGTTAAAAACAAGGGTATCAAAACGTAGGTTTTTTATACTGCCGCTTTTATGTCCCTATCTGGGCAGGGCAAAAACAGAAGAAGTACCAGTATGAGGCCCAATCTGCATCGTTTCATATTCTCACCCCCAGGGAGCACCAGAGCAACAATCAGGCCGCCTACACATTTGCTTTTTCCAAGCAGTTGTCTGCAGCTGTCCGAAATGAACTTACAGATGCCCAAATCACCTTCGACCAGCTCCGCAATACTCCCGATGCACTGGAATCCCTGCAGAGCAGGCTTTTTGAGGTTGTCCACACCAATATGCTGCTTGCACCCTGCAGCGGTGCATTTTACTTTTTAAACACCACCGTCAACGATAGCCTGCCGGATAAAAGCTATAGCGGACTGTATCTGAAGTATGCAAATATTTATGCGGAAAACACGATCCATAATGAAGTTTGCCTTTTTCGCGGTTTTTCCACGATCGCCCGGGAAAAGGACATTAACCTCCATAGTACATGGCAGCTGGAGACACTGGCGGGCTCTTTTCCGGAAATTGACAAATTAATGTCTGACAAAAAGGAAGCTTCATCCGACTCCTACTTTCTTACCCCTGTTTATAAGCTGCCCGACACCTGGGAAAGCGTCCGTTTTTTCTGTGTACCTATCCTGGATGCTTACGGAACCACGATCGGTGTATGCGGCTATGAGATCAGCAGTTTATATTTCTCCCTTTCCCTCAAAACACTGGGCAGCGGACAGGCGCATATTTTTGGTGCTCTGCTGACAGAAGAAGGCGATCATTATACCGGTCAGATTGCCGGAAATCAATCCGGTTATTCTCCTCCCGCTGATCCTACTTTTTTCCTTGAAAACGAGGCAGATCTGACCACCTTCCGTAGCAAAGATACGGAATTTATCGGCAAAATTCAGGAGATAACCATCGGAGCCACGGACCATATGGTTGCCGTCATGCTTCCCGCCGCAGAATATCATGCGCTTGTGCAGACAGTACGGCTCAAAATTGCCGCATTCCTGTTTATCGCTTCTTTTTTCATTTTGATCTCCGTTCTTTGGACCAGCAAAAAATATGTCGCACCCATATTAAAAGGCTTAGAGCAGATTAAAGCAAACACCGATCTGGCACAGGAAGAGTCTCCTGTTCTGGAAATCGAGGATCTCTTTGCCTTCCTTGCAAAACAGGATCAGGACCACGCGGCAGCTTTATCCGCTTTAAATCAGGAGCGGCTGGAGGCTCAAAGCAAACAGCAACAGCTGCAAGGCAAGCTGGAACAGGTCAGCAACGATCTGGGATCCGCACAGAAGGGAATTGCCCGACTTGCTTATTCCAGACAGCAAGAGATCGATCCCGATGATTTTCAATATTTTTTGAAGGGAATTCATCAGCTCACCCCAACAGAGCGAAAGGTCTTTGATCTGTATCTGGATGGAAAAAATGCAAAGGAAATTCTCACGATCCTAAACATTACAGAAAACACATTGAAATTTCACAATAAGAATATTTACAACAAGCTGGGGGTTTCCTCCCGAAAACAGCTCCTTCGATATGCCACCCTGATGAAACATCAGAAATGAAAAAGCCAGCCCGAAAGGCGAATCCTTTTCGCTCTTTTGGGCTGGCGTTTCACATTTTCTTATATATTCCTATTTTTTCAGTACAAACTCTGCTTTGTTCTCTGTCGTGCTATCGCTTCCGACGAAGACTTCAAAGACGCCATTCTCACTTTCTACACGCTCGTTCTCAGTCAGGAAACGGAGTTCTTTTTCATTGATAGTAAATTCGACTTTCTGCTCTTCTCCGGGCCGGAGGGTTACTTTACGGAAATCTTTCAGCTCTTTGACCGGTCGTACCACAGATGCAGCTACGTCGTGGATGTAAAGCTGTACGGTTTCAGTTCCTGCCGTATCACCAGTATTTTTCACGGTCACAGAGGCTTTGATTTCATTCTCCATTCCAAGTTCCGTCTTGTCCAGCGTTACGTCCGAAATTTCAAAGCTCGTATAGCCAAGACCATATCCAAACGGGAACAGCGGTGCATTCGGGATATCGAGGTATTTGGAGCGGAAGCGGTCTTTATCCTTGCCCGGTACATGCGGTCTTCCGGTAGAATACTCGTTGTAGTGAACCGGCACCTGGCCTACGGAATACGGGAAGCTCATGGTCAGCTTACCGCTTGGAGCGTATGCACCGAAAACGACGTCTGCGATTGCATTGGCACCTTCGGTACCCGGCATCCATACTTCAAGAACGGCTTTTGCTTTCGATACGACATCCCGCAGGTCGAGCGGACGGCCGTTGAAGAGAACAACGACAACGTTTTCATTGACTTTAGAAACTCGCTCAAGCAGTCTCTGCTGGATTTCCGGGATACGGATATTCGCGTTGCTGGTTGCCTCGCCGGACTGCAAACGGTCCTCACCGATCGCAAGAACGACAACGTCGGCCTCCTTTGCTGCGTTTACAGCCTCAAGAAGCATTGTCTCCTCTTCCTCCGGTGTATGGAACTGCTCCATCGCTTCACCAAAGCCCTCCAGACGGATGTCAGAACCAAGCATCGGGGAACCTGCATGGAAGCTCATGTTTGTCGTATCTGCCTGCGCTTTTACGGCCTCTTCCA
>NZ_JBKVPW010000026.1:0-26413 GCF_046968865.1 Gallintestinimicrobium sp.
GGCCTTTTTCAATTCAAGAGATCGCCGTAGGCGGTCTTTCCTATAAAGTAAAAAATCGCCTCCTCATTGCAGCTAAAAAGCCACAACAAGAAGGCGAATCGTTCGCGGTACCACTTCTGTTCATATACTTCTCACAAAGTATATCTTATCGGGTGCTGCGCCGTTTGGTGCAAGACCCTTCCGCTATAACAGGCGGACCTGTCGCAGCCTTACCTCTCCGGTTCGGTGCGCCGCTCGGGAGCCATGTTCCATCCGCTTCTTCCCGACTTCTCTCAGCTTCCTGCCGCCTGTATCGGGCTGCATTCAAAAGTCCTCTCTGTAAAGCTTCCCCGGATGTACTCTCTCCGTCTTTGCATTCTCTTTTTCAATATCCGGCTGCCGCCACATCTGACCGCAGCTTCATATGCTTACAGTAGCACAAAAGGCCTGGCCTGTCAACGGCTGGCTCACAGCTTTAACCCCTTCAGCAGGTCGCCCAGCGAGGTTCCGACCGCCTCATTCGAGCTGTACTCTGCCGCCTGTTTTTCTTCCAGCTCGTCCGGCTCTGCGTTCTCGGCTGCTGCCTTGATGCTCAGGCTGATCCGATTGTCCTTCGTATTTAAAACAACTGCCCGCACGGTATCTCCGACTGTCAGCACCTCTGCAGGCTTTTTCAGGCGCTTCTGACTGATCTGGGAAATGTGTACCAAACCACTTAATCCATCGCCAAGATCCACAAATGCACCGTATGGCATCAGGCTTTCCACGCGCCCCTCTACAACTGTACCAGGCACGATCATGGAAATTTTATGGTTCAGGCGCTCCGCTTCCTTTTCTTTCAGGACGTCCTTTGCGGACAACACAAGCTTCTGGCGGTCTGAATCCACCGTAATCACGCGCACTTCCAGCGTTTTCCCGACAAACTCCGTCGTATCCTCCACATAATCCAGTGCCAGCTGGGACGCCGGGATAAATCCGCGGATTCCTTCCACATAAGCAGTTACGCCCTGATTGACGCTTTCGCTTACCTTTATCTTGAGAATCGTCTTTTCTTCCTGATACTGTTTGAGTCTGTCCCAGCCGAGTGTCTCTGCTGCTTCTACGCAGGACATCTGGATATTGCCGGCTCCATCGTCTCTTTTGACAACAGTTCCTTCCAGCGTATCTCCGACATGGATATCCGCCAGCACGGAAAACGACGGATCCTTGCTCAAATCCTCTGTTTTAATAACCGCAGGCGCATAGTAACCGAGATCCAGCGTTACGCCGGTTTCCCGCACGTCGATAACGGTTCCGGAAATCACATCGCCCTCCCGGATCGTACGGAAAGAAGCTTCCAGCTCCCTTGCATAATCCGCCATCGTCTCTGTCGTTGTGCTGTTTTCTGCATCCGCAATTCCCTTTTTTTCTTCTGACATCGTTCTCCTCCTTACCGGGCAGACAATTTCATGCCGCCTCGTTCCTTTTCTGAATTTTAGCACGTTTTTTATAGAAATTCCATCCCGGCTTCCGCGATTTTGCAGCGAATGTACCTACAGGGTTACTGTTCACACGCGCCATTTGTAAAATCCCATCTTCGATGCTTTCCTGCGAATCATTTGACAAGACCACTGTATCGCGTTAAACTGATATCGCATTTTATCCTACTAACTTAGGAGGTTACTATTTTTATGAAACGAAAAGCGCTATGGGCTGCTGTTCCCTACACAGTCCCCGTCATGCTCGGTTATCTTTTTCTCGGCGCAGCGTTCGGCGTCCTGATCGCCGAAAACGGTTTTTCCGTCCTCTGGGCGTTCCTCATGAGTACGTTTATCTACGCCGGTTCGATGCAGTTTGCCGCCATCAGCCTGATGACCTCTGCATTTTCTCCGGTTTCCGCTTTTTTGCTGACGCTCATGGTAAATGCAAGGCATCTGTTCTACGGTCTTTCCATGTTAAAACCGTTTGAACGCATGGGAAAACGCAAGCCCTATATGATTTTTTCCCTGACAGATGAAACCTACTCTCTTCTCTGCGGAGTCAGCGCCCCGGAAGGAATTGATCCGGACTGGTTTCTGTTCTTTATCTCGCTGCTCGATCAACTCTACTGGATCATCGGATCCTGTATCGGCGCTGCTGCCGGCAGCTTCCTGCCTTTTGATTCCACAGGCATTGACTTTGCCATGACAGCACTGTTTCTGGTAATTTTTGTCGAACAATGGGAAAAAGCAAACTCCAGGCTTCCCGCCCTGCTCGGTCTTGGCATCACGCTGGTCAGTCTGATCGTCGTTGGCCCTGACCGTTTCCTGCTCTTTTCCATGGCTGGCATTTTAGCCGCACTTTTGTTATTTCGAAAGGAGATTTCCAAATGACCATACAGACTCCCCTGCAGCTTGTGATCACAATCGGCATTATCGCGCTCGGCACTTTTCTGATCCGCGCCCTTCCGTTTTTCCTGTTTCCCGCCGGAAAAGAAACGCCGCGCGTTGTTGCCTACCTCGGCGCAGCGCTCCCGAGCGCTTCGATCGCAATGCTCGTCGTTTACTGTTTTAAAAATGTCTCTGTATTTTCCGGTTCTCATGGACTGCCGGAGCTCATCAGTGCCGTGTTCGTCATTGTCGTCCACAAATGGAGGCACAACCTGCTGCTCTCCATCGTCGGCGGCACGGTTTTATACATGCTGCTCGTGCAGCTCGTTTTTCCGGTACTCGCGTAAGTTCTGTAAAAAAGAATGTGCCTTGGCACATTCTTGCGCCGAGTGCGCATCCTCGTAAAGCATTTATTATCGTATGGAAACGAAGTTTCCTGTACGATAATAAAGAATCCTGCGAAGCAGGATTCTCCGCCTGCGGCGGGTCGCGCAAGCGACATTCTTCCATTCCGCTGCAGTGCGATCCGCGCGGAGCGTTTCTTATCGTATGGAAACGAAGTTTCGTATACGAGAAAGAAGCCGCCACGTGACACATTCTGCCAGCGCAGCGGCTTCTTTCTTTTTAAAAATTGTATTCTCTTCTGCCGGCGTAGGTCTGCCATTTTTCAGGCGTTTTTGTCTCCATCCAGTCCAGCGGCACTGCTGCCGGGTGCGGCTGTGATGCCTTCCGGTATGCTTCTTTTAACTCTTCCTTCTGACTCTCGTTCAGAAATCCCGGTTTTACCGATACAAAAAACGGCGTCCCGCTTTCTGCAAGCACTTCCATCCACTGTCGGTTCTTGTTCCAGTCAATATGCTCTGTGATTCCGACGCAGTCTGCATCCGCCCCGTAAAACGTCCCCTGCTGCAGCATCCGGAATGCCAGCGTGTTGATGCCCATTTTCCGGGTCCTTTCCCATTCTACACCGCTTGTATCGTCTCCGGTACGATTTCCCTGCATCAGCCCTGCGCCCAGATGTCCGATACAGTTGCAGCCAAGAATCAGGACGTCCTGACGATCCTCGCGTTTTGCTGCTTCATGAATGACTTCATAAAAACGAACGATCAGTTCTGCCGTGGTTTTTGTATCGTCATGGAAGCGCCAACTGCCAGCCGTCAGCCTGGTTCCCATCTCAACTCCCCAGTAACCAAAGATATCATAGGTCGAAAAATCGTGTTTGATCAGCTCATAGCCCCAGTCTCCAAGCTGTCTGATATCCTGTGCGATATGTTCCAGAACCTCTGGTACAGAAATATCGAACACCTCTGCATTGCGCTCCAGCCTCCACTCTGCCGAAATATCCGCAGAATGATCGTACAGCGGTCTAAACCAGATGCCGGGGCGCACATTTTTTGCCCTCATCTGCGCAGCGAGCTCTCCCATGTCCCCGTAATCCGCATTGCCAACCCGCCAGGGACCTCCGTTATAAGAATCGCTGTGATCAATCTGCCAGCCGTCATCCATCACCATAAACGGGCGGTTTTCGATGCCCTCCGTCATCTCCGCAAGATATGCGCTGTCTTCGAGAATTTCCTTTGCAGAGCTTTTTCCATAGGCATAGTACCAGTTGTTCCCGCCGTAAATCACGGTGTCTCTACAGTCGGGATCGTCGCACATCTCGCTGCAAAATGCCCTGCAGGCTTCAAATACTTCTACCGGCGTATCAGCTTCTTCCAGCGCATAAGATGTCATAACGATCTTTGCAGCTTCCAGCTTCCGTCCGCCAAGCTTCACGCCGTACGTCCCGCAGCGCACGTCCAGATGCAGCTTTACATCCGCACCGTCCTTTTCCCACCAGCACATGGCAGATGGACGCACCTTTACACCAAATGCCAGGCATTTTCCCGCTTCATGCCGGAAAAAGTACCACGGCATTCCGATATGATCTGCTTCCTTTTTCCATTCCAGATCACCGTAACCGCGTTCCCAGGTGTCCCCGAGCACCTCGCCCGCCCTGCCAAACATAGCTTTCCAGGTAAGCACAAGCTCCCGAACCGGTGTGTTCTGTGCCTGCACGAATACCGCAAGGCTGCCGTCGGCTTCCGCAAGCTCCACTGTAACGTCACCTGCTCTGAAAGCAGCTGCATCGGGCGCGGTCTCCTGCTCCGTCTGCGCACTGCCTGTCATCAGCCTGATCTCATCCGGCTGTCTCAGCAGGTTTCTTTTCCCTTCTATTTTCATTATCCTTTCCCCTCTTGTTAGCCTTTCCCAGATTATTCTATTCTTTTCAGAATCTCCTGTTCCAGAATCACCTGATCGCCCTCCTCGATCTGCTGTTCATACAGATAGTGATCCTTTTGCCGGAGCAAACGGAGCTGCCCGTTTTCATCCTCCAGTTCAACAAGCACGGTCGGCCAAACGCCCTCCGGACGCTCTTCACAGCCGTAATCATCCTCCCGGATGCTCCGAACCCGGTATTTATGCCGGCACTCAGCTTCAAGTTCCGTCATCTGCTCCATTTCTCCCCTCATTCTAACATGTCTTTTTTATTAATATCCATGCTATTTTGAGTCAGAAGCATGGATTTTTATTTCACTGCGTCTCACAGCTTCCGCACGATCTCGTCGGAATATTTCATCATGCACATGTCCGCTTCGTATGCGCCGATCTGCGGCTCATTTTCCTCGCCGAGCAGATTTTTCGCAATCAGCTCCGGGAACCTCACGTTGCAGTGCCATGCGTGGGGATAGCCGCCGCCAAACCGCGGATTGATTTCGGAAATATAATATTTGCCGTCAATCCGGAAAATATCCATGTCGATCGGACCTGCCAGCGAAAGCGCGGAAACCGTCTTTTCAATCACTTCAAACAGCGCAGGATCTTTGACGGAAATCGATTTTTCGGTTTCGCCCGCCCGCATCCGCACTTTTTTCTTCGTAAAAATAGCTACAGGTTTTTTGGAAATCAAATCGACGTAAATATCCGCGCCGAATTCCTCACCGTCCGCATACTGCTGGATCAACAGCGGCTCTTTGCTATAACGGCACAGCACACCAAGAAGCTCGCGGTTGTCCACCCGGCTGATGCCGACGCTTCCGCAGCCCCGAACAGGCTTTACAAATACCGGGAACGCAATCTTTCCTTCCGCGTAATCCGAGTCAAACTCTTCCAGAGATGCGCTCGTATACAGCACCGGCAGTCCGTTTTTCTGCAGCAGGGAGAAAAAGCCGTACTTATCCCGGCAGACTGCAACGCTTTCTGCGTCCGATACAATCGCTGTGATCCCTTTTTCCTCAAACTTCTTCCGGTTCTGCGCCAGCAGATCCAGCTCATCCTCAAACAGTGGAAGCAGGGCATTGACCTGTTCCCGCATGCAGATTTCCAGAATCCTGTCTTCGTATCCGGGATCCTTCATCGGCGGTACCAGATAAAATGCATCCGCCTCGTACAGCGCAGGTGCCCACGGGCTGCAGTCCGTCACGATCACCCTTCCGCCGCCCGGCAGACTATGAAAGGCTTCTTTAAAAAAACGTACCAGCTTATTGCGCGTTCCGCAGCTCAAAATCAAGATCGTCGTCATTTTTGTTCTTCTCCATACAACATGCTGTTCTGCATATATTCCTTCGGCGTCCAGCGGTTTCTGATCTTATAAAGCTTCCCGTCCCGGCGGATATAAACGTCCGGGAAATACTGGATAAACAACGGATTCAGGCTCATCGTATAGCCGCCCACATTTTCGTAAACAATCCGGTCGCCCTCCATCAGCTCGATTCCGTCGCGGTATTCAAAAATCCGATCCACTTCCATGCAGGAATAGCCCGATACGCACTGGTGCGCCATCGTTTTTCGCTGCTCTGCACCCGGATTTGCCTCATTCAATTCCAGATGGAACAGGTGGCTGCTTTTAATCATCGTCGGGTCGATATTGAAACGGCTTCCGTCCGTGATCAAATACCGCTCGTTTCCGATATCACGCACATCCACAACGCCTGTTACAAACGTACTTGCCTTTGACAAAAGAGAAATGCCCGGTTCAACGATTAGCATTGTTTGTTCTGGCGTAAATTCTTCTTGTAAAACCTTCGCCACAGCCGGAAAATAATCCGGATACTGCGGACGTCCTTCCAGACCGCCGCAATAACCGCCGCCCAGATCCACATAAGACAGGTTCAGGGAAAATTCCCGCTTTAATTTACATGCCATCGAAGCGATTGCTTCAAATACCGCGACACTTCTGGACTTGCTGCTGGAATGCAGATGTAAGCCCGTGACCTCAACATTCGGAATGCGCCGCACGCGCTCTAAAACGGCTGCAAATGTCCCGTTTTCATAGCTGAATCCAAATCTTCCTCCGGCTTCGCCCATCGTCGTCTGTCCCGGGCACATTTTTTCCAGATCAAAATTGACCCGGATTCCGACCCGAAACGTCTGTGTCGGATGCGCTGCTGCCAGCTCTTCCATCCAGTCCAGCTCCCGTCTGCCGTCCATATTCAGGATGCCGCCTGCAAGCAGCACCCGTTCAAACGACGGACGTTTTTTGACCGGTCCATTGTATACAATTTCAGAATCTGAAAAACCAAGTGCGCCGGCCAGCGAATATTCATCGTCGGATACAACCTCCGCCATCACGCCGCCCGCCTTTAAAAAGGTTACCAGCCACGGCAGGGAATTCGTTTTAAAGGAATATCCGATCCGGTAATTGCCCCAGGATGTTTCCAGGGAGCTTTTCAGCATCTGAAAATCTTTCGTCAGCTGATTTTCATCGATCACAAAATAGGGAGTCTGATATGCCATACTTTTCTCCTTATGAAGGAACCGTTCTGCCAAAACGACAAAACGGTTCGGTTTTCTGCTTTTATCGCAGCTCTTCTTTTGTTGTATGCGTCTCTTATACGCCCGTTACCAGCTCCAGACGGTTGACCGCCGAGAACATTGCGCGTACAGATGCTCTTGTGATGTTGGAGCTTACGCCAACACCATAAGTAACGCGTCCGCTCTCTGCATCCATCATATGGATATATGCTGCTGCCTGCGCGTTGGAACCGTTCTGCAGCGCATGCTCCTCGTAATCAAGCACTCTGATATTCATGCCGAAGGTAACCTGCAGTCCTCTCTTGACCGCATCGATCGGGCCGTTGCCGACTGCATCGAATGTACCGGGCTTGCCTGCCAGCGTGTAGTCCACGATAACCTTTGTATCGAATTCGCCGGATTCCACATCTCCGCTCAGATCCTCGATTCTCAGCTTCTTGAAGTGCAGAGGTTCCTTCTGATCCAGATACTCGCGCTTGAAATTGTCCATGATCTGCTGCGGGGAAACCTCGCCCTGCTTCTCGGATATCTTCTGGATAACATTTGCAAACTCTTTGTGCATCGCCTTGGGCAGCTTGAAGCCAAAATAAGTATCCATAACGAAAGCGACACCGCCCTTGCCGGACTGGGAATTGATACGCACGATGGGCTCGTACTCCCTTCCGATATCGGCAGGATCGATCGGCAGATAAGGAACCTGCCAGATTTCGCTCTTTCTCTCCTTCATTGCCTGCACGCCCTTGTTGATCGCATCCTGATGGGAACCGGAGAATGCGGTAAATACCAGTTTGCCGGCATAAGGATGTCTCGGATGGATCGGGATCTTGCAGCATCTTTCGTAAATACCGATAATATCGTTGACATGTCCGATTTCCAGCTCAGGGTTGATGCCCTGGGAGAACATGTTGTAGGCGATATTTAAAACATCTACGTTACCGGTACGCTCGCCGTTTCCAAACAGAGTTCCCTCGACACGCTCTGCGCCTGCAAGCAGTGCCAGCTCCGCGCTCGCAACACCGGTTCCTCTGTCGTTGTGAGGATGGATACTTAAAATAATGCTCTCTCTGTTTTCAAAATGACGGTTCATCCACTCGATCTGATCTGCATAAACGTTCGGCGTATTCATCTCTACAGTAGACGGCAAATTGATAATGATTGGATTTTCTTTCGTTGCGCCCCAGGTTTTCTGAACTGCGGTACAGATTTCAAGCGCAAAGTCCAACTCTGTTCCGGTAAAGCTTTCCGGGGAATATTCCAGGACGATCTTGCCCGGGAAGTCTGCGGCATATTTTTTTACCAGCTCGGTTCCCTTTACCGCAATGTCCACGATATGCGAACGATCCATGTGGAACACGACATCTCTCTGCAATGTGGACGTAGAGTTATAAATATGTACGATCGCCTGCTTACAGCCCTGAATCGATTCAAAGGTACGCGCGATCAGCTCTTCCCGGCACTGTGTCAGCACCTGAACATATACGTCATCCGGAATCATATCATGCTCAATCAGGTGGCGCAGAAAATCGAATTCAATCTGACTTGCTGCCGGGAAACCAACTTCGATTTCCTTAAAGCCCAGCTTTATCAGATACTGAAACATTTCGATCTTTTCTTCTACTACCATCGGATCTACCAGCGCCTGGTTGCCGTCGCGCAGGTCTACGCTGCACCATATGGGTGCTTTCTCAATCTCTTTGCCTGGCCACTGGCGCTCCGGATAGTCAATTACCGGATTACGGCGGTATTTCTGATAATTCATCATTGCTTTTTCTCTCCCTTCGTGTCCTGCCATTCTGACTGTATTTATGAGCAATGTAGCTGTCACTTTGCTATAAGATACCGGGTTGTGAGACTACGAAACGCCCTTTTGACTCTGGTATCAAACAATAGAATGCACGCTCTGCGAGAATTCTATTGTTATGAAAAAGAGGAACCCAGCCTGAAAATCTGCTCCAGGTCTGACCTCCTCTTCTGATCTCTTCACGAAACAGTCCTGTTCCACTCAAGGAAACAATCCTGCTCAACAAAGTTCTTCTGCTGCACTTGCAGCTTACTCCCCCAGTCCGCCTTCAATTGCCTCGGTCAGGGCTGTCAGCGCTTCTTCTTCGTCCGGTCCGTCGCATATCAGTTCAATTTCATCGCCACATTTTACACATGCGCCCAGAACACTTAGAACGCTCTTCGCGTTCGCCGTGCTGTCCCGAAACGTAAACGTAATCAGCGATTTATATTTGATTGCTTCCTTGCATAGATTTCCAGCCGGTCTTAGGTGAAGTCCTGTCGGGTTTTTGATTACTACCTTCTGGCGTACCATATCTGTTCTCCCCTTTCCGCCCAATGCGGATCTTTACATGATTATCATACCATTATCGCACCCATCTGGCAAGCACCAACCCGTTCCAAAAGTCTCATCTGCAGCCGGAACACAAGTTACATCTGGATTACAGCATCAGCTGCTGAATCAGATCTGCAATTCTATGTGCTTCCTTATCAATGCGTGCTTTGTCCTTACCCTCGATCATGACACGCACCTTCGGCTCCGTGCCTGAAGGACGGATCAATACGCGGCCTTCTCCTGCGAACTCTTTTTCCAGCTCTTCGATCGCAGCCGCGATTTCCGGATATTCCATAAAGTGCTCTTTGCGGTGATTCGGAACGGTAACATTAACCAGTGCCTGCGGCAGGACTGTCATAATCTTGGAAAGCTCAGACAGCGGTTTTCCGGTCACTACCATAACCTCTAACAGATGCAGCGCAGACAGCAGACCATCACCAGTCGTATTTTCATCCAGGAAAATAATATGACCGGACTGCTCACCGCCAAGGCTCGCGCCGATTTCCCGCATACGCTCCAGCACATAACGGTCACCGACCTTGGTTTTTTCGATATGGATCTTTTCTTTCTCACCAAACAGAAACAGACCAAGGTTACTCATGACAGTCGCCACGATCGTGTTCTGTTTCAGCTTGCCCATGTTGCGCATATGTGCACCTACAATCGCCATGATCTGATCACCATCCACGACGTTGCCCAGCTCATCCACTGCCAGCAGGCGGTCTGCATCGCCGTCAAACGCCAGACCGATGTTTGCCTTTTCGTAAACAACGCGGGCCTGCAGCTCTTCCATATGGGTTGAACCACAGTTTGCATTGATATTCGTGCCATCCGGCATATTGTGAATCGGAACAACCTGTGCGCCAAGCTGACGCAGAGCTTCTATGGAAGTATAATGAGATGCACCCTCTGCACAGTCCACAACCACCTTCAGGTTCGTCAGATCCACCGGAACTGCCCGAACTGCATGATTGATATATTCCTCTCTTGCGTCCTTGCGGTACTTGATCCGTCCAACGCTGGAGCCTGTCGGAAATTCCACACGATTCATGTTGTTCTTGATCAGGGCTTCGATCTCATCCTCCAGAGCATCCGGCAGCTTGTAGCCATTGCCGTCAAAGAATTTAATGCCATTAAACTCCATCGGGTTGTGGGATGCAGAAATCACAACACCGGCTTCTACCTTATATTTCTTGGTCAGATAAGCGATCGCCGGAGTCGGAATCACGCCCACATAAACCGCATTTGCGCCTACGCTGCAGATTCCTGCCATCAGTGCGTTTGCCAGCATATCGCCAGACATTCTTGTGTCACAGCCAACCATAATTGTAGGTTTGTGCTTGTTTTCACGGGTCAGGACATATGCGCCTGCCTGCCCCAGCTGCATCGCTAAAAGCGGCGTCAGCTCTTCATTTGCAACACCTCTTACACCATCTGTTCCGAACATTCTCGACATGATCTCTTCCTCCTGTTATAAAGCTGCAAAGCCTTCCGGATTTCGGGATTTCGTTTGCAGCCCTGATTCAACCCACAAGTTCTGCATTTCCTGCTCCGGGCGCTGTTTACATTTCCTCCTGCCCGGCTTTTACTGATCTCCCTGTGCATCTGTATTCGAAGCAGCAAGCTGAGTCAGATGCACCTGCACCGTAACTGCATTGACCTGTTCCACAGAAGCGGGAAGCAAAAATTTCACCGTCACTTCCTGTTCCCCTGCCGTCACAGTGCCGTTTTCATCTATCAATGCAGACAAATCCGCGTGAGGCGTGATTGTCCCTGCATCCACATTATTCAAATTGTCCTGCAGACCTCTGACTGTCAGCTGCAGATTCTGTCCGCTGACTGCTTCTGCCAGCCAACCGTCCGGAATGTTCAAAAGCTGGACGCTGTCCGCATCAAAGCTGATCGTCTTGCGTCGGATCTGCTCGATATCCGCGGATACCGTTACTGTTCCGTCAAAATCAGCATCTGCAAGCGATATGTCCGAAGGAAGATATTCCCTGATATCAATCGTATTAGTCACCGGTGCCGTCGCATCCGTCAGATCAAGTTCCTCTGCCGGGATCGTGATCTCCGAGATCTTATCCAGCACAGCCGCCCGCCCTGCAATTTTCACCGTTGCAGGAGACACCGTTACCGTTCCAGTCTGTTCATAACCATCCGCCGGTTCTCCTATAGCAGAAGCACTGATTGTGACCTCCTTTGTCTCCAGAATCGGAACGGTCACCTTTACGCTGTCCACATTTTTTCGGATTTCACTGCTGGTGATTTCGTTGCCGTCTGCATCCAGCAGGCGGATTGTCGCATCGATTTCCACATTCGCTGTCACATTATCCAGAGAAATATCCACCACTGCGCGGTTTACCGCATTCACCGCTGATTCCGGGCCGCTGATGCTGAGTGTATTGGTTTCCATATCGATCCTGCCGGTCGCATATCCATCCGGAAGTGTCCCGTTTTTGGCAACCTCTATGCTTAACTGTCTTGTCTTTTTATTTTCTACCTGTAACTGTACATACTGTCTGTCTGAAGTGATCTTTTCCACATCCAGGCCGCTGCTTAACGACAGCTCGATCGGTACGCGCCCGTCATCTGTAATTTCAGACAGGTCTGCCTTTGCCGTCACGCTCTGCGCATCGATTGCGCTGATTGCAGACTTCGGCGCGCGCACGGAAACACGGATCGTATCGGAATTGTCCACTATACGGTAGGTTTTTCCTTGTCCAGTCAGCGCCCCCGTATTGGTCAGCTGTACCTGTACATTATTGATATATTTATTTATCACCGGATCATTGATGTCAACCGCCAGCATCCACAGCACAACGGAAATCAACACCGCCATAATCTTCAGACCCAGATTGTGCATGAGCTTACTTTTCATTGTGGAACCACCCCTTCCAGCGTTTGTGCGCTTTCTCATCGGTCGGTTTTTTCTGAATAGATCTCAGCTTTTCTTCCAGTTCCTCCGCCGTCAGTCCTCTGCTTAACGTTCCTTCATAAGCGACGCTGATCTTGCCATTTTCCTCTGACACGATCACTGTCATGGAATCCGTTACCTCGGAAATACCGACTCCTGCACGGTGTCTCGTTCCGAGATCCTTGCTCAAACGCATATTGTCCGACAACGGCAAATAGCAGGTCGCATAGGTCACGCGGTTCCCCTGTACGATCACTGCGCCGTCATGTAACGGCGTATTTTTTTCGAAAATATTGATCAGCAGCTGGCTGGTCACAATACCATCCACTGCAATGCCAGTACGTTCATATTCTGCCAGGGAGTCCAGCTGTCTGACAACGATCAGCGCGCCCGTCTTTGCCCGGGACATTTCCACACAGCCCTTTACGATCTCACGGATCGTCCGGTCGGAAAAGAGTCCCTCCTCCGGCTTGGAGGATTCAAAGGGAATGACGGAACGAATCAGATTTTTCTGTCCGAGCTGTTCCAGCGCCTTGCGCAACTCCGGCTGCAGCACGACGATCAGCGCAATTGTTGCAAACTGAAACGCCGTCCTCGCAATCCAGAGGATCGTATCCATCTGCAGGATTTCGGCAATCACAAGAAATACCAGAATGACGAACACGCCCTTTAACAGCTGCCATGCCCTGGTATTCCGAATAAAGATCAGTAGATAATAGACCATCAGAGAAATGAGGATAATCTCCACAATATCCATTGGTCCTATAAATTGTATCTGTGTCAGATATCTGTCCGCAAACTCTTTGATCTGTTCCATTGTTCCATCTCACTATTTTCTGGTTTTGCCCTTCCCATGGCTGTGGCGGACATTCTGGTTTGCGCGCTGCGTCGTGATCCGTTTTACCCGCTTCTCCGGCACTGCCACTGCCATTTTGGGAACCGCTTTTACATAGTAATAATACTCATCATCTTCAAACTGCACTTTTTCGGTGCGCGCATAATCCAGATTGAACTGGAAAAACTGCATCACCAGTGCGATCAGCGCACATACAATACTGCCAAGAATCACGCCCGCCAGGGAAAAATTCGCGTCATACATCAGATCCCCGATCAGCAAAATTACGATATCTGCCAGCGTTCCGACCAAAACAGCGATCGCTCTGGAATAGTTAATGCTCATGCGGCGGATCGCATAAACCAAAATCGCTGTGATGGCAAACGCCGTCACTACAATCAGCATTTCTTTATTTTCGATCACGCCGGTTCCCATATCGCTGAAGCGCTGCAGCATGGTATCGCTTTCCCCGCCGCCAAACGCCTGCGCATTGCCGGTAATATATGCCAGCACATAATATACCACTACGCCGCCTGCAACCGCAGCCGCAGCTCCCGGTGTCCCGAACAGTCCCGCTGCCAGCGGAGCAGCATAAGGGATCTTCCACACAAACAGAAGCGGTGTCAAAAGCAGCAGCAAATGCGCTTTCGGTGCAAACCGCAGATAAATCACCAACACGATAATATAGGCAAGCAGCAGAACCACAACGCATTCCGCAGACAGCGCATAGGTATGCAGCAGCAGAAACATTGCGCTCAAAAATACCATCACGCCCAGCGGAAGGAACGAGCACAGAAGCGCCGCCACCAGCACGATCGCAACGTGGTCGATTTTTTCCATATAGCCCATTCTGCCGTTGATCGTCAGAAACAAAATAAGTCCCAACACAAATTTCAACAGGGGAACGATAAATTCTTCATATTTTGTGTAAAAATTTTTTATGTATTCTCTGATTACAAGCAGCTGTGTCATCTTTTATTTCCTCTCTGCGGTTTCCTCTTCTCCATCCTGATCCAGGCAGTCCAGATACTCCAAAAATAACTGCAGCCTCTTCTTCGCTTTTGCATAACGGATCGTGTATATCACATAGGTAACTGCCACATATAAAACTGCCGCCATCAGATATAACGTCAAAATCTTCTTCGCCGTTCCCACCAGATCCATGGAATAAATATTTCCCATTACCTCTGAAAAATGAAATACAAGATATGCCCCCAGCCCGGCAAGGAACGCTGCCGTTATCACTATCAGTGAAATAATGGTCTGTTTTCCGATATAGTCGCTGCGAAAATATCCCACCACTGCGCGATCCTTCCGTCCACCGTGCTCTTCATACGATGCCATCTTGGTCATTCTGAGAACCTTTTCCTGATTGATCATCTGACCTCCTGTCCGTTTCCGATAGACAACGCCGCAAAATAAATTCTGGAAACGCCCTGCTGCCTGCAGACCGCCGCCATCGCATCTATCGTACTTCCTGTCGTATAGATATCATCAATAATTACAATTGCATTTAATTTTACATCATTTTGCCCTGCTTTAAAAGCCTTTTTCAAATTATTTCGGCGTTCCTGCCCATTTAAAAGCTTCTGCGGAACTGTATTTTTTGTCCGAATCAGCCAGTTGTTCTCCACCCGGAGCCCTAACTGTTTTCCAATTTCCAATGCCAGAAGCTCCGCCTGATTGTAGCCTCTTTTGCGCTTCCGCGCCGGATGCAGCGGAACAGGGACCAATGCGTCTACCTTCCAGGAAAGGATCTGCCGCCCCAAATGCCATGCCATCTCTTTTCCGAAAAAAGCGGCGTATTCCTGCCTGCCCGCATATTTGAACCGGTAAACCGCCTTTTTAACGCTCGCATACCGGTACAGGCTGATCCCTCTGTCATACAGATGTTTTTTATGCAGACAGTCCCTGCAGTATTCCTGATTTTCATCAGAAAGCTCCTTTCCGCACTTCATGCAAAGCGGCTGTCTGACATAAACAAGTTTCGGTGCACAGCTTCTGCACACCAGCGCTCCCGCCGGTTTCACCGGTCTGTCGCATACAGGACATCTTTGTGGAAATAATAGCGTTTTGAAATCGATCAAACTTCCCCTTTCAGCTCTCTGATTCGAACGTCCAGACTGGTGTACCTGCGGTTTTCGCTTTCGTTTGCAATCATCTCCTGCACCACCTTGCGGCTTCCCAGAATCGTCACGCAGCCCCTTGCACGGGTGACACCTGTATACAGAAGGTTTCTGTTAAACAGGAGTCTCGGGCCTCCCAAAAGCGGCATAATCACAGCAGGATATTCGCTTCCCTGCGACTTGTGAATTGTAATCGCGTAAGCCAGCTCCACCTCTTCCATCTGCGGATAGGTATAGGTCACGCGGCGTTGCTCGTCGTATTCCACCAGCACCGTCTGTGCATATTCGTCAATTTCCCGGATTATCCCCATATCACCGTTAAAAATTCCAACTCCCTTGTCGATCGGGATGCCGTAACGGCTGACGACCTCCCATTCCAGCTGGTAGTTGTTTTTGATCTGCATCACCTTGTCCCCCTCGCGGAACAGGGTATCGCCCAGCTGAACCTCCTTTTTGCCCTCCGACGGAGGATTTAAACAGCTCTGCAGTACGCCGTTTAACGTCTCTACACCAAGGCTGCCTTTCCGCATCGGTGTCAGCACCTGGATATCGAAGGGTGAAGCCTTTACATATTTCGGCAGCATCTCTCCAATCAGCTGCACCATATGCTTGTAGATAACAGGGACACTGTTCCTCTCCAGAAAAAAGAAATCCCTGCTTTTATTTGTCAGCGCAATCTGTTCTCCTTTGTTAATCCGATGCGCATTGACAACAATATCGCTCTCCTGCGCCTGCCGGAAAATTTTCTGCAGGCAGACGACAGGGAACACCTCGCTGGCAATCAGATCTGCCAGCACCTGTCCGGGGCCCACGCTCGGCAGCTGGTTCACGTCCCCGACCAAAATCAACCTCGTCCCCGGGCTGACCGCCTTTAACAGCGACTGAAACAGGTGGATATCAACCATCGACATCTCATCAACGATAATCACGTCTGCCTCCAGCGGATTGTCCTCATTCCGTTCAAAGCTCGCCTTTTTGCCGCTTTCCGGCATCGCCCCGGACAGTTCGAGCATCCGGTGGATCGTCCGTGCTTCGTATCCAGTCGCCTCCGTCATCCGCTTCGCCGCTCTTCCGGTCGGCGCCGCGAGGTAAAGATCCAGCCCTTCTCCTTCAAAATACCGGATAATCGTGTTGATCGTCGTCGTCTTACCTGTGCCCGGTCCACCGGTCAGAATCAGAATGCTGTTGCGGACGCTCTCCAGAACCGCCTTCCGCTGCAGCTCGTCCAGCATCAGTCCCTCCTGCTGTTGAATCTGATCCACCCGTTTTAAAATTGCCTCCTCCTGCGCCGGGAGCAGCTCGCCCTCCGGCAGCATCGTCTGATTCAATTCCACCAGCATCCGCGCGCAGGCAAGCTCTGCGTAATAATACGAAAACGCATAACAGATCGTATCCTCGCCGTTTTTCTTGATGACCATTTTTTTATCCATCGAAAGGTTCGGCAGCTGATCTGCAATTGCCTCCTGCGGAAGGTCGAGAAGCGCTGCCGCGCGCCGGATCAAAACGCTGCCCGGCAGATACATGTGCCCTTCTCCGGACGCCTGCAATAATGTATACAAAATTCCGCTCCGAATCCGAAAATCCGAATCCGTGTGGATGCCGATTCTTGCGGCGAGTTCATCCGCCTTGCGGAAGCCGATTCCGTCAATATCATCCGCAAGCTGGTACGGGTTTTCTTCCAAAACCCGGTAGAGCCTGCTGCCGTAGGTTTCATAAATCCGCACCGCCAGCGTGTTGGAAATCCCGTATTTCTGCAGATAGACCATTGCTTCCCGCATTTCGTGCTTTTCTTCCATCTGGGATGCAATATCCATCGCCTTGCGCTCGCTGATCCCCTTGATCTCCGCCAGGCGCTCCGGCTCTTCTTCGATAATCCGAAACGTATCCGCCCCGAATCGTTTCACAATCCGCGCCGCCAGCGAAGCGCCGACTCCTTTGATCGCCCCGGAGCCGAGATATCTCTCCATCCCCGCCGCATCCTCTGGCGACGAGAATTTGAACGAAGAAACTTTAAACTGACTCCCATACACCGCGTGCTCGGTAAAATCTCCCTCCAGCTCCAGAATTTCTCCCTCTTCCAGAGACTGAAATGTGCCAACGCAGGTGATCTCGTCGCCTGTATTCAATTCAAAAACGGTATAGCCGTTCCCGTTGTTACGATAAATAATGTGTGTTACAAATCCTTTCAGCTGTGCCACTGTTTTCTCCGCTGTTGTTATAATATAGGCTGCACCGCGCCGCCAACCACACCAACAGGCATTTTGAACACAAAAGGTCGCCCATGAAATAGGCGACCTTGTTATGATTCTGACAATGTTCCTGTTTTCGATGCGCTTTGCATCTACGTTCTGGTTCCGATGGAATTACTCTCTGTATCCGCCCAGAAATTCTACATATTTGCCGGTTCCGATGGCTACTGCGGTCATCGGATCTTCTGCCGTCATCGTATTGATGCCGGTGTGCTCCGCAATCAGCTCTTCCAGACCGCGCAGCAGGCTTCCGCCGCCGGTCAGGACGATACCTCTGTCCGCGATATCCGCAGCCAGTTCCGGGGGAGTCTTCTCCAATACGCCGTGAATTGCTTCTACAATCTGCATTGTAGACTCTTTGAGTGCCTCTTCTGTTTCTTCCGAAGAAACCTTGATGGTCTTGGGCAGACCTGTTACCAGGTTACGTCCTCTGACTTCCATGTAGTCCGGCTCCGGTCTCTTATAAGCGGAACCGATTTTGATCTTGATATCCTCTGCGGTGCGTTCACCGATCAGAAGGTTATGCTTCTTTCTCATGTAGCGGACAATCGCTTCGTCAAAATCATCGCCTGCGATCTTGATGGATGCGCTCACCACGGTTCCTCCCAGCGAAATTACCGCAATATCGGACGTACCGCCGCCGATATCCACGATCATGTTGCCGCAAGGTCTGGAAATATCGATACCAGCTCCGATTGCAGCCGCAATCGGTTCTTCAATAATAGAGACCTCTCTTGCGCCTGCCTGATAGGTTGCATCCTCAACAGCTTTCTTCTCTACCTCAGTTACGCCGCTGGGTACGCAGACTGCGATTCTGGGGCGGCGGAAAGTCTTTCTGCCGAGTGCTTTCTGGATGAAGTATTTCATCATCTTCTCTGTTACGGTATAGTCAGAAATAACGCCCTGACGAAGCGGACGGACTGCTACGATATTGCCGGGCGTACGTCCCAGCATCAGGCGCGCGTCCTCTCCAATTGCCTTGATCTTGTTGGTATCACGGTCAAATGCTACAACGGAAGGCTCCTTTAATACGACGCCCTTCCCTCTGATATAAACCAGAATGCTAGCTGTTCCCAAATCAATCCCGATATCTGTATACTGCATGCTATAATCTCCTTCCGTTCTGCTGCGAACGTACTGTACGTTCCAATCATTCCCTGTTCTGCTCTATGTTAATCAGGGCAAACTTCACCCTTTTTGGAATAGTCCGCGTCCATTATAGCGTAAAACCCCGGTATTGAAAAGGGGATTCAGAAAAATTTAACTTTTCAGCATCTTCTTTACATAATATCCTGTATACGATGCAGGATTCTTCGCAACCTCCTCCGGCGTTCCCTTTGCGATGACCGTTCCGCCGCGCATGCCGCCTTCTGGTCCGATATCGATCAGATAGTCCGCCGTCTTGATGACATCCAGATTGTGCTCGATTACCACAACGGTATTTCCACCCTCTGCAAGCCGATGCAGAATCTCGATCAGCTTCTGCACGTCTGCAAAATGCAGTCCGGTCGTGGGTTCGTCCAGAATATAGATCGTCCTTCCGGTGCTCCGTCTGGACAGCTCCGCTGCCAGCTTGATCCGCTGCGCTTCGCCGCCGGACAGCTCCGTAGAAGGCTGTCCCAGCTTGACATAAGAAAGCCCTACATCATATAGTGTCTGAATCTTTCTCTGGATGGACGGCACATTTTCAAAAAAGGTCAGCGCCTCCTCCACTGTCATATCCAACACATCGTAAATGCTCTTGCCCTTGTATTTAACGTCCAGTGTCTCTCGGTTATAGCGCTTGCCTCCGCAAACCTCACACGGCACATAGACATCCGGCAAAAAGTGCATTTCAATCTTGATAATGCCGTCGCCGCCACAGGCTTCACAGCGTCCGCCCTTAACGTTGAAGCTGAATCTTCCCTTTTTATAGCCTTTCGCTTTTGCATCCGAAGTCGATGCGAACAAATCGCGGATCATATCAAATACGCCTGTATAGGTCGCCGGATTGGAACGGGGTGTCCGCCCAATCGGAGACTGGTCGATCGCAATGACCTTATCCAGCTGCTCGATGCCGTCGATGCCCGCATGTTTTCCCGGAATACATCTCGCACGGTTTAAATCTCTTGCCAGGTGTTTATAGAGAATTTCGTTGACCAGCGACGATTTGCCGGAGCCGGAAACGCCCGTCACGCAGGTAAACACGCCCAACGGAAATTTCACATCGATCTTCTTTAAATTATTTTCTTCCGCGCTGCGCACAGTCAGCCAGCCTGTGGGCTTTCGTCTCGTCTCAGGAACCGGGATCTTCTTCGCACCGCTCAAATACTGACCGGTAATCGACTCCGGCGTATTCATGATCTCTTCCACGGTTCCGCTCGCAACAATCTGACCGCCATGGGAGCCTGCTCCAGGTCCGACGTCCACAATATAATCTGCTGCACGCATCGTATCCTCATCATGCTCCACGACGATCAGCGTATTGCCAAGATCCCGGAGATTCTTCAACGTTGCGAGCAGCTTGTCGTTGTCCCGCTGATGTAGACCGATACTTGGCTCGTCCAGAATATAGCAGACTCCGACCAGTCCGGAGCCAATCTGTGTTGCAAGACGAATTCTCTGCGCCTCGCCGCCGGAAAGTGTTCCCGTCGCTCTGGAAAGGGAGAGATAATCCAGTCCGACGTCAATCAGGAAGCCAACTCTTGCCCGGATTTCCTTTAAAATCTGGCTGCCTATCAGCTCCTGCTGTTCCGTCAGCTTCATATTCTGCAGAAACTGCGACAGCTCTCCGATAAACATTGACGTAATTTCGTATATATTTTTCCCGCACACGGTTACTGCCAGCGCTTCTTTTTTCAGACGCTGTCCCTTACACAGCCGACACGGTGTAATCCGCATAAATGTCTCGTATTCCTGCTTGGTGGCGTCCGATCCTGTCTCCCGGTATCTGCGCTCCACATTCCGAATCAAGCCCTCGAACGCGATCGGATACTGTCCCTTGCCGCGCTGTCCTTCATAGTAGACCAGAACCTCTTTTCCACCGGTTCCATGCAGCAGAATATCCTGAATTTTCTGTGGATATTCCCCAAACGGTGTATCCAGATCGAAGTGATATTCTTTTGCCAGTGCCTGCAGGATCGCATTTGCAAAAGATCCCGGCTGCTGACAGCTCTGCCACCCCAGCACGGTAATCGCGCCCTGGTTGATGCTCAGCGTACGGTCCGGAATCATCAGGTCGGAATCAAACTCCATCTTATATCCAAGTCCGTAACACTCCGGGCATGCCCCGAACGGGTTGTTGAATGAAAAGCTTCTGGGCTCGATTTCATCAATGCTGACGCCGCAGTCCGGGCACGAAAAGCTCTGGGAAAATGTCAGCATTTCCTCATCGCTTCCCACACGGTCTACAAACAGAAGTCCCTCCGACAGGTTCAGGACATTTTCGATCGAATCCGTCAGTCTGCGTTCGATTCCCGGCTTCACAATCAGACGGTCAACAACGATTTCGATATTATGCTTGATATTTTTATCTAACTGAATATTCTCCGCCAGCTCATACAGATTGCCATCAATACGGACTCTCACATAGCCGCTTCTCGCCGCGCGTTCCAGCACCTTCTCATGTCGTCCCTTTCGTCCGCGCACAACGGGTGCAAGCAGCTGCAGCCGCGTTCCTTCCGGCAGTGCCATGATCTGATCCACCATCTGATCGACGCTCTGTTTCTTGATCTCCTTGCCGCAGTTCGGGCAATGCGGAATACCGATTCTCGCATACAGCAGACGGAAATAGTCATAAATCTCTGTTACTGTTCCGACAGTAGAACGAGGGTTACGGTTCGTCGATTTCTGATCGATCGAAATCGCCGGAGAAAGTCCTTCGATCTTTTCCACATTCGGCTTCTCCATCTGTCCCAAAAACTGACGCGCATAGGACGATAGCGATTCCATATACCGCCGCTGTCCTTCCGCATAGATCGTATCAAACGCCAGCGACGATTTACCGGAGCCGGACAGTCCGGTAAAGACAACCAGCGCATCCCTCGGAATATCCACATCCACATTTTTCAGATTGTGCTCGTTCGCACCCCGGATTCTGATACAGTTCTTCTTTGAAAGTATTTTCTTTGCTTCTTCCATTTCTTCCTCACTCTATAGAAATAACATTCAAACGCATTCTTATTCAGGCGCTCAGTCCATATCCGCCAGCAGCTTTTTCAGATCTACCATCTGGTCGCGCAGCTCTGCCGCCGCTTCGAAATTCAGCTCTGCTGCCGCCTTCTTCATCTTCTTCTGCACGTCCGCAATCAGCTTTTCCAGCTCTGGACGGCTCATGGATTCCGGATCTTTTTCGAAAGCAGTCTCTGCAGGCTTGATCTCCTTCGTGATGCTGATCAGATCGCGGACGGCTTTCTTAATTGTCTGCGGTGTAATTCCGTGTGCTTCGTTATAAGCCTGCTGCAGCGCACGTCGGCGCTCCGTCTCGTCGATCGCCCTCCTCATGGAATCGGTGATCGTATCCGCATACATGATAACGTGTCCCTCCGCGTTACGCGCAGCACGTCCGACCGTCTGAATCAGTGACGTCTCCGAACGCAGAAATCCTTCCTTATCCGCATCGAGAATTGCTACCAGCGTAATCTCCGGAATATCCAAACCCTCTCTCAGCAGGTTAATGCCCACCAGCACATCGAATACATCCAGACGCATATCCCGGATAATCTCGGAACGCTCCAGCGTATCCACATCGGAGTGCAGATAACGAACACGAATTCCCACTTCCCTCATATAATCCGTCAAATCTTCCGCCATGCGCTTCGTCAACGTCGTAATCAGAACTTTATTGTGATGTGCGCTCTCTTTCCGAACCTCCGCAATCAGATCATCGATCTGTCCCTCTACCGGACGAACGTCGATTTTCGGATCAAGCAGTCCGGTGGGACGGATAATCTGCTCCGTCCGAAGCAGCTCATGCTCTTCTTCATAAGGTCCCGGTGTCGCAGAAACGAACATCATCTGATCGATCCGCTGTTCAAATTCTTCAAAATTCAGCGGTCGGTTATCCAGCGCAGACGGCAGACGGAAGCCATAATCTACAAGCGTCTGCTTCCGGGAACGGTCCCCCGCATACATACCGCGAATCTGCGGAATTGTCATATGCGACTCATCGATAATAATCAAATAATCATCCTTAAAGAAATCCAGCAGCGTAAACGGCGGTGCACCCTCCGGCATCCCGTTTAGGTGTCTGGAATAGTTTTCGATTCCGGAACAAAATCCCGTTTCCCGGAGCATTTCAATATCGAAATTCGTCCGTTCGGAAATACGCTGTGCCTCCAGAAGCTTGTCCTCTCCTTTGAAAAAGCGTATTCTGCCTTCCAGCTCTTTTTCAATCTCATCGCAGGCTTTATTGATCTGCTCCTGCGGCACAACATAATGCGACGCCGGGAAAATAATGACATGCTCCAGCGTATTCTGCACCTGTCCGTTCAATGGATCTACCTCTGTAATCCGATCGATTTCATCTCCAAAGAACTCCACCCGGATCAGAAATTCGCTTCCCTGCGCCGGATTGATCTCAATCACATCCCCTCGCACACGAAAGCAACCGCGGTTTAAGTCCATATCATTGCGGTCATACTGAATCGCCACCAGCGCCCGCAGCACATCGTCCCGATCCTTCTGCATTCCCGGGCGCAGGGACACACTCATCCCCGAAAACTCATCCGGGGAACCCAGACCGAAAATACAGGAAACGCTGGCGACCACCACAACATCCCGCCGTTCCGAAAGGGACGCCGTAGCGGACAACCTCAGCTTATCGATTTCATCGTTGATCGCGGAATCTTTTGCAATATAAGTGTCCGTGGACGGGACATACGCTTCCGGCTGATAATAATCATAATACGATACAAAATATTCTACCGCGTTTTCCGGAAAAAATTCTTTAAATTCCCCGTATAGCTGTCCCGCCAGCGTCTTATTGTGCGCGATCACAAGCGTCGGTTTATTCAGTGCCGCAATCACATTCGCCATCGTAAACGTCTTACCGGAGCCGGTAACGCCAAGCAGGGTTTCAAACTGATTGCCTTCCTGAAAGCCCTTCACCAGCTCTGCAATCGCCTGCGGCTGGTCGCCAGTCGGCTGATATTCACTGTGTAGTTTGAAAATCTGCTGTTCCTGTTTCATTCTTTCCTCCGCTCATTTCCTGTCACTTACCTTGCATTCTGCGCCCGTTATTCGTCAAACTGCAGGAACAGTCCGCTGTTTATCCCAGTATACCACATTCTTTAAAAAAAGTATAGAAACAAAAGAACATTTGTTCTGTTTTATTCTATTTTTGTCGATTCGAATTTTCCGGAAACCAGCCCTTTTTCACCCGTTCCTCCTGCTCATACAGCTCCTGAATGCTCCACAGAAACGTGCAGCCTAAAACACCCAGAAATACCGACGGCATTTCCCGTCCGGAGCATACAGAAAGTCCGAGGCAGATCCCCCCTGCCGCAAGGAAAACCGGCCAGCACCGTTTCGTAAAATAGTATTCTGCCCAGATCACAATCGGATGAAAAATTCCGATGACCAGAAAACTGATTCCTGCTGTCAGGATACCCGAAAAGTTCATAGCTTCTTCCTCCCGCGCACAGCCTTTTTCCGACAATAGAATGCACGTTCTCAGAGCATTCTATTGTCTTGAATGAAATTACAGATTTGTAAATGGCATGCGTCAACTGTAGCATTTCTTTTACTATATGCATCCATCTTCATTCTCGCGCTATATCCCGTTTTTCTTTTATCAAAAATTTATGGCAGAAATTTTTGATCCGGGTTACAGATTTTCTTCTATCAAAAATGTACAGATTACAGATTTTTCTTCCGTCAAGAAACACTTGTAGAGCCTTGTCCCATCTGTTAAACTAATGGAAAAGGGATTTGGCGGCAAACGTCGGAATCCACAAAAATTTATTCAAAGGAGATTGCTTATGGAACTGCAAAGCGCACTTGAAAACCGGAAAAGTATCAGATCCTATCTTTCCAAAGACGTGGAACCGGAAAAGCTTACCGCATTGATTGAGGCTGCTTCTCTTGCTCCCTCCTGGAAAAATTCTCAGACTGCACGTTATTATGTCATTCACACTCCCGAGAAGCTGGAGCAGATTCGCGCTACCCTCCCGGAATTTAACCGTAAAAACTGTGAACAGGCTCCGGCTCTGATTATCACAACTGTTGTCCTGAACCGTTCCGGCTATGAACGAAACGGCGAGCCTACCAATGAACTCGGCAACGGCTGGGGCTTCTATGACTGCGGACTCGGCAGCATGGCTCTTCTGTTAAAAGCAACCGAGCTCGGTCTTTCCACCCTCGTGATGGGCATCCGTGATGCAGCAAAAATCAGAGAAAATCTGGAAATCCCTGAAAATGAAGCGGTCGTAAGCGTCATTTCCGTCGGCTACAGCGATGCTGATCCGGAACGTCCGGTGCGCAAACCGCTCGAGAAACTGGCACGTTTCTTCTAAATAATTTTTCAAAAAAAGGAGCGCAGTGACATATCCTCAAAAGCCTGACTTTTGAGAACGCATCGTCTTCCTGCCGCTCCTTTTTCTATTATATTCCTTTTTCGATACTACTTGCCCAATTTATTTTTTACATTTATTATTTTTCTGCATCTATCATTTTTTTCTCTCATTTTTGCACATGCCGAGTTTGTGTCAAGTTCGCGCAGACACAAATCTCGCGATTGAAAAATTTTATTTTTCAATTTTTTTCACTGCCCAGACATCTTTTGATTTCTCTTCCGATATCCTTCAACTCATCTGCCAGCGTTCCAAGCTCCAGCTGCAGCTTCTGATCGGCTTCCAGTTTTTCAAAATCTCTGACTTCTTCCTGGATAAACATAATCAGGAAACTGATCAACAACCCAATACAGCAAATCCACACCGCGTGTACGCCGACTGCGTCCGTTACAATACCGCCCAGTGTCGCCCCAATGGCAAATACCAGAATAAAGGAATAATACTGAAGGCTTCTCTGCCGGATTTTTTTATCCTTCGTTTCCGTATAGGCGCACCACAGATCCGTCGCACTTCTTAAGTTTCCGATGCACATCGTCGTTGCCATTGCGTTTCCTCTAATTTTCCGGAAGCTGTCCACCTGCATTGCACAGGAAAAAGAAATCAGTGCATTTGCGGGAAGGCTCATTCCGGTCGGGAAAAATCCCGCTGCAAACAATACGACTATTTCCAATAGCAGTACCAGCTGTCTCCAATGGATTTTTTCGCTCTTTCCAAAGTGGAAATGGACCTTCTGCGCAACAAAAATACCCGCTGTAAAGGCTAAAATCGGCACCGCGTACCGAACTGCTCCACTCCAATCCATCTGTGCAAGATGATTTCCCAGCAACACGATATTGCCGGTCTGCGCATTTGCAAATACCTTATCCCGGCAAACGTAGGTGTACGCATCCTGAAATCCGCCGCACAAACAAAGTAAAATTCCGACAACAAACGATTCTGACATTTGACCATGATAGCTTCTTTCCATCTCGATAAACTCCTTTGTACCTCTCTGCTGCACCAAAGACAGGCTTCTCCGCCTGCGGCAAGTCATATGAGTAACATAATTCCACTTCATCGCAGTATGATCCTCGCGCAGCGTTTTTTGTTGGATAGAAAACTTCGTTTCTATACGACAAAAAAGGATTTCTGCAAAGCAGAAATCCTTAAGAGGCGCGAACCGGATTTGAACCGGTGATAAGGGTGTTGCAGACCCGTGCCTTACCACTTGGCTATCGCGCCATATTATTAAATGACTCCGACGGGAATCGAACCCGTGTTACCGCCGTGAAAGGGCGATGTCT
>NZ_JBKVPW010000027.1:0-20058 GCF_046968865.1 Gallintestinimicrobium sp.
ATTTTTTTGAATTTCTTTTCAGAAATCCGTGTTGCTTTCGTTCGCCGCAACAGTCGTAAATTTTACCAAGGCTATTCGTCGATGTCAAGCATTTTTTCTTCTTTTTTAAAAAAAGAAGTTCCATCGCATTCCCTGCGGTGGAACTTCAGTATAGCATTATCCTTTTTTAGTTGTCAACCAGTTTTTGCTTTTTTCTTACTTTTTTACAATCCACTCATTTGTAAAACTTACTTCCACCCCTATCTAATTCGATGTGGAACTTACTACCTCCAAACATCAGGTGTGGAAGTTACTTATTCTTAATGCTATCTTATTCTTATTCGTCCATCTCTAAGCTCCGGCCGGAACTGGAGAAACATATGAATAAGAATAAACATTTAGTTTTTGATGAAAGATACGTAATTGAGCATTCTCTTAATAAAAATATGAGTTTTAAAGCCATTGGCAAACAGATTCTTAAGGACTGTACCACTGTATCCAAAGAAGTGAAAGCTCATATCATATTTGAAAAGAAAGGTGCTCCTTATAGACCTTTTAACGACTGCCTGAACAGAAAGCACTGTTTCCATTACGGCGATATATGCCTTGCCTGCGAACGTCATAAAAACCGTAACAAATGCAGTGCCTGTGGGCATTGTACAACCTCCTGTTCGGACTACTCCAAAGAGGAATGTCCCAAACTATCCAAGGCTCCCTACGTATGTAATGGTTGTGATCTGTTAAACAGCTGCACCCTTGAGAAAAGATTCTATAAAGCTCTTTCCGCGCAAAAAGAGTATGAATTGGTGCGCAGCGAATCACGTTCAGGCTTTAATCTCTGCGAAGATGAATTGAAACAGCTTGATTCCGTAATAAGTCCTTTACTCAAAAACGGTCAATCTATCCATCACATACTTGCTAACAATCAGGACAAGATTTCCTGCTGTGAAAAAACCGCTTATATTTATGCCGATAGTGGTCTTTTTTCTGCCAGAAACATAGACATGCCCAGAAAGGTCCGATTTAAGCCCAGAAAGAAAAAGTCAGTCCCTCTCAAAGTTGATAAATCCTGCAGAATAGGCAGAACCTATGATGATTATAAGCTTTACAGAATGAACAATCCTTCGCTCCCTGTTACTGAACTTGATTCTGTAGAAGGGATAAAGGGCGGTTCTGTATTACTCACCATTCACTTTGTACTTCCAAAGCTTCAACTGGCATTTTTGCGGGAAGCAAATGACTCTAAATCTGTGACTGACATATTTGATCATCTATACGAATTACTTGGGTTTGATAACTTCACCAAACTATTCCCCCTATGTCTGGCCGACAACGGAACCGAGTTTTCAGATCCTTTCGGTATTGAAGTTGACTCAGATGGTGTGATAAGGTCTCGGGTATTTTATTGTGATCCCTCTTCTCCCGGTCAGAAGGGAGCTTGTGAAAATAACCATGAATTCATAAGAAGAATCATTCCAAAATTCACGGATCTTGGGCAGTACGCTCAGGCGGAAATCAATCTCATGATGGATCACATCAATTCCTATGGAAGACCTGAACTTGGTGATAAATCACCTTATGAAATGTTTGAATTCTACTATGGCAAGGAAATATTAGACTTACTCGGTATTCACAAAATACCTGCAAATGAAATCATTCTGAAACCGGAATTATTGAAACACAAATAAAGAAAGAAGCACTCTCTTTATCTGTGTGCATTGCACACTTCTATCCTTACTTCGCTTGATTAATACAATTCTGATGAGAATTAACTGTGTCAAGGCTGCCGCAGGCACCTTTTTAAAGCTTTGGCCTTGACACAGCTAATTTCATCAGATAAAAAGTACCCCGGCGAAGTAAGGATAAAGATTTCTGCATCTGCAGAAATTTCCTTATAAACAATCAAAAGGCCGGAGTCCTACGCAGTTGGATGAGTTTCCTATCGTTACCTTAAGGGGTGGAATTCACTAACTCTTACCAGGACCACGTGAATTCGACTTCTCATTTTGATGCGCATTTTTCCGGCTTTTGGTTTATTATAGATGCTTTTTGACATAAATACCACCATTTTTGTAAGAAAAAACTTCCACCCCGTGGAAGTTAGTCCTACAAGGTGGAAGTTACCCTTACAAAGTGGAATTAACTTTTACAAGTGACGTTTTTTACAATCCCGTAACATCAGGATAATCCCGCCAGCCAGTAGGCGAACCGGTTCATCTGATAAAGCTTCGTCAGCCATTCGTTTTCAACAGTCCACGCCGCGATCTGGCTGCCGACTCTTCCTGTATCGAAGCTGGCGATTACAATATAAATAATCCATAAAACTACGATGCTCTCTGCCATGCCGACCACGATTCCCAGTACACTGTTAAGCAGTTTCAGAATCGGCAGGTGCGCAATTGCCGAAAGGGACTTGAAAATCAGGTTCACCAGTCTGGCTGCGAGCCCGGTAATCAGCAGCATCAGAATCGACAGTATAATATTGGTATTGTTTTTTTCTTTCACACTGCTATATAAAAGGATAGCCAGCGAAAGGACGAACAGAGAAATGACCAGAGACAGCAGCATCCTGATTTCATCCACCAATCCTTTTTTCATTCCGGCATATCCCCGCCAGAGGGCAAATAAGATCACACAAACCAGCAGTACGTTCATTTTTTCTCCCGTTTATTTCATTTCTATCATATCTATGCTGTTTGCAGTAACCGCAAGAAACCGGTTTCCGCCCAGCGTTTTTAAAAGCTGCGTCTGTTCCGGTATCGGTCCGCTGTATTTTTCTTTTCCGTTCAGGTTATAAATCAGGCACTCTGCTTCATTATATATAATCAGTTCCTGATCCGAAATCAGAACATCCCGGTATTCGATTGCAAACGGCAACGACAGCACCTGCGTCCCGTTCATATTATAAATGTCAATCCGATATTTTCCGTTTCCGTTCGTACCATTAAAAATAAACGCCACATAATTGCCGCTACTGCGGACGTCCTGCACCTCCTCCTGCATGAAATTCTGGAAGATATTTTTTGGAATTTCATTCCCTTCATATAACATGAACTGATTATTTCCCACAGAATACGCCGTATGCGTCCCCGCAAACTCTGCCAGCGGGATTACCGTATCCGAATATTCGTAGGAGCTTACCATCGTGTCGGTGTAGTTTTGTCCGACTTCGTCAAAATTGTAAAAGCTGACGATCGATTTCATACTGCCGCTTTCTGCTTTCAGATATGCCACCATCATCAGTTTTCCATTGTCCGACAATGACACGGAAACCGGATAACCCGATTTCTGCATCGTCGTTTTGATTCCGACTGCTTTTTCCCCAGTAGGATTATAGACGTTGATCCAGGTCACATCCCCATCCTCCAGAATCGCCGCCACAACACCGTTCGCTGCCACGGACAGCGATTTCACCGGAAGGTTCGTATCAATCTGTTTGGATGTTCCGTCCTGACTGATATCATAAATCAGGTTGCCGTTATAATCCCCAACTGCGACCCAGCCCGACCGCACGGAGACGCACGGCGACTGCATGTCGTAAGTCTGGTTCCACATGGCGTTGCCCTTGTAATCCGTATAGCTGATACCATCCTTACTGTAGGTCAGAAAGCCATTCTGGTAGCTCAGCAGAGTAGAACCGGACACCTGGTTCCTGTCGATTGCGGACACGACCGTGTAGCCGGAGTAGGTTTGATTTTTAAGCAGCGTTACCGCCGTCACCGTCAGCGCTGCGATCACGCCGATTACGCAGCCGGAACGAAGGATCACTTTCAGACGATGCGCCCGGATTTCCCGTTTAAAATCCTTGCTGTCTTTTTTCTCGTTTTTTTCCTTTTTTCGCAGGTATTCCCTGATATCTACCATATGAGATAAGTCCCCATTTCTTTTGCAGCATCTTTGCGAGCATGTTGACTCACTTGCGCTCATTCCATCACGAGCCCGCGCTGACGCGCTTTACCGCCTGCTAT
Source organism: Gallintestinimicrobium sp. (assembly GCF_046968865.1). NCBI lineage: Bacteria > Bacillati > Bacillota > Clostridia > Lachnospirales > Lachnospiraceae > Gallintestinimicrobium > Gallintestinimicrobium sp. The sequence continues at coordinate 3,948 of NZ_JBKVPW010000027.1, forward strand.
GCAGGCTGCTCGTTCTCTAATGGCGCAAGAAAAACAAATGTCGCCTTCGGCGTCGCTTGTTTTTCTTGTGCGCTCATTCCATCATAACACATTCATTATTTTGAAGGTAGTAAAATATTCTGTCCGGGCTGGATTTGATTCGGGTCTTTTATATTATTCAGACGGCAGATTTCTATCACTTTTTCATCTGTTCCGTAAAATCTCCTGGAAATAGCAATGAGGCTGTCTCCCTTCTGTACCTGATAGCTTTCCGGGCGCGCCAGGGCTTCCTGAACCTGAGGGGAGGAATCGGAGGCTGATGCGGACTGCCGGGCTGTCGAGGTTTCAGCGTCTGCGTCGGTCGTGACCGCATTCTGGCCATCTGCCATTACGCTATCCGTTGTTACGCTGTCCGTCGTTACGCTGTCCGACATTACGCTGTCTGGCATTACGCTCTCTGGCATTACACTTTCTGGCATTACACTGTCCGTCGTCCTATTGTCTGTCGCTTCGCCATCCATCGCCGCATTGTCCGTGCCGGTTGTATCGTCCGCCTGTGCAGCTTCGTCCAAGGCGGCAGACCGCGCCATTTCGTCCGATGAATTCCAGCCGACAGTCTCTTCTACAATCAGTCCGGAAGATGTATTTTTCGTCTCATTTTTTGTATTCCGGACAGCTCCTGCCAACAGGGCGGAAACCGCTTTCATATCCGGATACTGATTGACGGATGTCAGCGCCGTTCCGACCAGAACCAACAAAAGCACCAGGCAGCCAATCCGGCAAAGCTTCGGGAAGAGGGCGCCGGTACTGCCCAAGCGGGCCTGATAAGCTGTCCCAAAAGCAGTTTTCCTCGACGCTGCGTTCAGCGTAGGCGCTGCAGCTTTAAGCGCACCCAACCTCGACAGCACCGTTTTCCTGCCAGACGCGGTATTCGGCGCAGACGCCCTGGAGGCAGTTGCACTCCGCGCTGTATTCGGTGTAGACGCCCCGGAGGCGGTTGTACCACGCGCTGCGTCCGCTGCAGCTTCCGCTTTTCTTTTTTCCCGGCGGGCATTGATCGCTTCCATCACCCGTTCCTCCTCCACAGCCGCAGGGCGGTTCTGCTCCCGTTCAGCAATCATATATGCCTGCATTTCTTCGTTTTGTTCATAAAAAATAAAATAGCCTCCGATCTGGATTTCTTCTCCCCGCACGGTCCAGAACCGGACGGAGGCTTCCTTTTTTTCAATTTTTCCAATCCGCTCCAGCTTCTGAAAATACGGAAAATTTCCGCGCCTGAAGTCCGTTTCTTTTTCCACCCCGTAAATTAAATAATAGCGGATGCCGTCCTTTTCCTCCTGCTGCCCGAATGCCAGACACGTCTCTTTTCCCTGGCATCGTTCCAGAAACGTATGGACATAATCCTCCATGTACAATTTTACATTCGGACTGCCTGTCCCGATCTGCATCACATTTTTGGGTATTTTCAACATTTTACCTCTGCTCCTTTCCATCCGGGCACCCCGTTTTTCCTAATCTTAGCAGACCGTTGCCGCAGATTCTGTCTGTTTATGCGCTCTTTTTTGGCGGTTTGGAGCAGAGTCTCGTTCTGGAACTTTTGCACATATTTATTCTGTCAAACACTTCTGTTCGATATAAAAAGCACAATAAAATACATTGTATTTCCTTCCGGGCTCTTCTAAACTATTTTTTAGTAGATACCAAAATTTCTGCAGAATATACTAAAGGAGTGGTACTGAAAATGAGCAAACTTTCTCTTGCAGGCGAATGGAAACTTCGCGGCGAGTTTATGGACGTAACAGCAGATCGCTGTGCAGAGGTGCTCGCCCACCTCAACGCCATGCCTCCAAAGCCGACAATACCCGGTTATCTGACCGAAGAAAATATGACCGAGGAGGAGCGGAAATTGTATCTGAAAGAACCCGATCCGAAATTTACGGTAAATACCGCCCTCGCCATGCACCCCTATCCTTCCAAAACGGGATATATTCCTATGACTGTACCCGGCGACGTTACAACCGCCCTGATCGATAACGGAGTTATCGAGGAGCCTTTTTTAAAGGACAACACAAAAAAAAGCATCTGGATTAAAGAGCTTTCCTGGTGGCTTGTCAAAGAATTTGATATTACCGAAGAAATGCTCAACGAAGATATTGTCCGCCTGAACATTGAAATGCTCGATTTTAATGCCGATATTTTAGTTAACGGCATTCCCGCCGGACATCAGGAAAATACCTTCTGTGCTTTTTCTGCAGATATCAAACGCTTTTTGCATGTCGGTACCAACCAGATCGTGATCCGTCTGACCTCCGGCATGGAATTAAATTATCCACATGACACCGTTTCCTATTACTGTGCAAGTGACAATGCGATCTGCGACCAGCGTGTATACACGCGTAAGCCACAGTTTACCTATGGCTGGGACTGGTGTCAGCCCGTTCCTACCTGCGGTATCGGACGTTCGATCGAAATCGAAGCGTTCAGCGGTGCACAGGTAATCGCTTCCCGCGTCGATACGCTCAGCCTTTCCGGAAATGATGCAGAAATCGAATTTCATTTTGAAATCGAAAAATCCAACATGGTGCAAAGCGCTGAAACAGAGCTGGAATATGAGCTGTCCATCGACGGCAAGACCGCGTATACCGGTCATCAGACCCTGATGCTTGTCGGCGGCATCAATTTTGCACAGGAACGCGTTGTATTAAAGGATGCAAAGCTCTGGTGGCCGAACGGTTACGGTGCTCAGAACCTTTATACCTTTACCGCACGCTGCACGGCACGCGGCATCACCCATGAAGCAAAACCGAAGAAAATCGGTATCCGCACGCTTTCCATCGACTTTTCCAAGCTGCCGGATGAAAGCCGCAACTTCTTCTTCAAAATCAACGGCACCCGTATTTTCTGCAAAGGCGGCAACTGGGTTCCTACCGATTCTATCTATCTGCGGACGCCTGATGAAAACTATAAAAAGCTGGTCAGCGAAGGTGCAGCAGCACACTTTACCATGTTCCGTATGTGGGGCGGCGGCACTTATGAACCGGATTGCTTCTACGATTACTGCTCCGAATACGGTATTTTACTGATGCACGATTTTATGTATGCATGTGCTTTTTACCCCGATCAGAAGGATTCGTTCCTTTACGAAGCAGAACGCGAGGCAGAATATCAGACCAAGCGTCTGGCGCATTATCCCTGTATGGCAGTCTGGACCGGAAACAACGAAATCGCCGAGTCCTACACCGACTGGTTCCCGGGAATGCTGCAGCCCGAACGCTACTGGGGCGATCAGATTTTCAACTACATCCAGCCCCGCGCGGTCCAGCACAACAGCCCGCTGATTCCCTACATGCCCTCCACCCCGTACTTTGGAGAACGTTCCAATACCACTGAAGAGGGAGACGTCCATGCATGGACCTATTTTGGACGCGATTCCAAGACGAGATTCAAATTTTCTTACGAGCTGGAAGCTTTTGATCGATTTCCGGCGCGTTTTTCCAGTGAATACGGATTTTTCGGTGCGCAGATGGAAAGCACCGTCCGCCGGTATTTGGACGGGGAAGAGATGTCCTTCAACAATCCGTCCTGGAAGCATCACGGCGAGTTCGAACGCAAGCGTGGGGCCATTGACGGCGTTATCAACCGCCATCTGACTGAATTTTCCACGCTGGACGAACGCAGCTATCTGCTTTACAGCGGTATCATGCAGGGACTTTTATATGCCGAAATGGCAGAGGCGCTCCGCCAGAAATCTTATGGTGCCGGCGATCTGATCTGGATGTACAATGACTGCTGGCCGGAAACCGGTTGGACCATTATCGATTACTATCTGACCAGAAAGGTTTCGTTCTACTTCTTAAAACGCGCTTTTGATACGAAAAAACTGATTATCCGGAAGGCAGACGGCGGCGCGGTTGTAACCGTCATCAACGAAACCCCTGATGAAATCCGGACAACTATCTGCGTCGGCACACAGACCTTTGATGGCGCACACAATAGTGTTCTCCTGACAAAGGATTTGACCGTTGCTCCGCATTCCTGGCAGCAATTCCATGTAGACGCTGAAGAGCCTGCCGCAGACGGATATTTCGTTGTAAGTGCAGACGGCTTTGAAACAGCTGACAGTCTGCGCGCTTATTACCGCGAATACACCATTCCGGAAAGCGATGCGGTGATCGAATCCGTTGAAAAAGACGGCAGCGATCTGCTCGTAACCGTCCGTGCAAACGTATTTACACCGTTCGCTTATCTGATGACAAGCGACGACAGAGTACATTACAGTGATAACTACTTCAAGCTCTATCCCGGAGAGGCAAAAACGATCCGCGTAGAAAACTGTGACGAGACACCTACACTGTACACAGCTGCGACAATGCACGCGTAAATTTGTATATACCTGTTATGCGCATGCGCAAAAAGATTCACAAAAGGATCTTTCGCGCATGCGTTTCACATTGAGTGAGCATCGTCCTGCGCAATGTTAAAAGAAAGGGGACTTATGTCACATACAATTATTGACCTGCCGTCTGTCAGAGACGACGGCAGGCTTTACCGCGATACCGCTTTGAATTTCGTGGAATCCCTGATTCCGAATCCGTGGAACAGCTGTCACGCGCCCGATCTTTTAGAGCTTGAAAATGGCGATCTGCTTTGCTGCTGGTTTGCAGGCTCCTGTGAAGGAAACGCGGATGTCAGCATTGCTGTGTCGCGTCTGTCAGAGGACAGTTCCCAGTGGGAAACACCGGTAATTGTTTCCGATGATCCAACCCGCAGCGAGCAGAATCCTTCCCTCTTCCTGCATCCAAACGGAGAAATCTGGCTGATGTATACCGCACAGGTTTCCCGTGATCCCAACAATCCAACCTCTGACAATTTACAGGGAACTGCTGAAATCCGCCGGAAAATTTCCCGCGATAGCGGGCACACCTGGGAGGCGACCGAGACAATGTTTTCCGCTCCCGGCTCGTTCTGCCGGCAAAAGATTCAGATTCTGTCCAACGGACGTTTTATTTTCAACAATTTCCGCTGTGCGATCAACGATTCCTGCATGGGAGACGATTACACCGTCCTGCAGCTTTCAGATGACCAGGGCAAAACCTGGCGCAGCGTCATGATGCCCGGCAGCCGCGGGCGCGTACACGGCAATATCGTGGAGCTTTCTCCCGGAAATCTGATCTGCCTGCTGCGCAGCCGCTCTGCTGACCATATTTACCGTTCGGAATCCCATGATAACGGCGAGACCTGGAGCGTGCCGGAGCCTACTGTGCTGCGCAACAACAACGCAAGCATTACCGCAATCCGTCTTCAAAGCGGCGCAGTCTGCGTTGTATACAATGACGTCGCCTTCAATGACGAGCCCGAGCGCACCGTCTGGCCCGACCAGCGCTGTCCTGTCGTACTCGCCATTTCCGAGGACGGAGGAAAAACCTGGCCCTGGCGGCGTATTATCGAGCACGGCGAGGGCTTTATCGGTCCGTGGAACGACGTCAACAACCGCCGTTACGAATATCCCTGCCTGATTCAGGGAAAAGACGGCAGGATTCATGTCGCTTATGCGTGGGGCTATCGCAAGCGTATTAAATATCTGTGCATGGATGAAGCATGGATCCGAGGAGAAAAGCTTTGTAAAGGCGTTGGCGGGGACGAGACTCTGACCTGCAAAAGATAAGGGAAGCAAAGACGGCAACATTCTATTGTCATGAATAAAAACCGGCAGACAGCAAAGCTTTGATCGCTTCGCTGCTGCCGGTTTTTCTATGTCCTGCGCGGACAGTGTTATACAAACCGATATTCTGTTACGGTGTGATACGGTCTGTCAGGTCCGAATACCGAAGAAGGAAACTGTGGTTTATTCGGTGTATCCGGATAGAACTGGGTTTCCAGTGCCAGACCCGCTCTGTAGCCGTAGGTTTTCCCATCCTTTGCGGCTTCAAGATCCCTGGAGTTGCCCGAATAGAACTGAACGCCCGGAAGATCTGTATAAACCTCCATTATGCGGGATTTATCAGAGCTCTTGACAACTGCAATTTTACGAACCTGCCCGGTGTAATTGTCCAGAACCCAGTTATGGTCATATCCGCCTGCCATTTTAAGCTGGTCAAAGTCTGCATCGATCCGTTCGCCGATCAGATGCGGCTCTGTGAAGTCCATCGGTGTACCTTCTACGCGTAAAATATCTCCATTCGGAATCGATTCTGCATCGGCCGGAGTATACGCATGAGAAAACAACTGCAGCTCATGGTCGGTAATCGGTCCGGCACCGTGTCCATCCAGATTGAAATAACAATGGTTTGTCAGGTTAAGAATCGTATCTGCATCGCTTACCACATCATAGGTAATGCGCAGTCCGTTCTCCTCCGTCAGCTCATAGAGAACCGAAAAGTCCCTGTTTCCGCTAAAGCCAAGTTCCCCATCTTTCATAGACATCGTGAATAAAATGCCGTTTTCTTTTTCTTCGGCATCCCAGATCCGCTTATGCCCACCCAGAGCTCTGTGACTGTGCAGGTTATTGCCGTTGTCGTTGACAGACAGCTCGTAGGTTTTTCCTTCGAGGGTGAATTTTGCACCGCCGATCCGGTTCGCATTCGGTGCAACGACTGCACCGTAAAATTTACCGTTTTCCAGATATTGCTCCAACCTGTCATAACCGAGTGCAACGTCTGCAAAATTACCGTTATGATCCGGCGCCCAGATGCGGATGATCAGCGCACCGAAGCTGCTGACCGTCACCTTCATACCATGACTGTTTTCCAGTGTATACAAATACACCTCTCTGCCGTTTACTTCCCCAAATAACTCTTTTTTCATAGGTTCGTCCATCTCTTTCGTCTGAAAATTTTGTCTGTTACAGCTCGGTACGCCCCTCCAGCGCACGGAGCAGTGTTACTTCATCAATGTATTCCAGATCGCCGCCTACCGGTACGCCGCTCGCGATTCTCGTCACGCGGATTCCGGTGGGTTTAATCAGCTTGCCGATGTACATCGCCGTCGTCTCACCCTCAAGGCTGGAGTTGGTTGCGATAATGACTTCTTTTACCTCCGGTTCTCTACTCAGGCGCTCCATCAGCTCTTTTAATTTGATATCATGGGGTCCCACGCCCAGCATCGGGGAAATCGCCCCGTGCAGCACATGATAGACTCCTTTATATTTTCCGGTTTTTTCGTAGGCAGCCAGATCCCGGCTGTTCTCCACAACCATAATCGTCGAATGGTCCCGCTCTGCGTTGGCACAGATCGGGCAAAGCTCGTTATCGGTCAGGGTAAAGCATTCCTTACAATAGCGAACATTCTGACGAGCCTGTATCATCGCATTTGCAATCCTGTTCACCTTTGCTTCCGGAAGCCCGATCAGGTGAAACGCCAGACGCTGCGCAGATTTACTGCCAATTCCGGGAAGCCCCGAAAGCTCGTCAATGAGTTTGTTGATATAGCCGCTGTAAAGATCCATATCAGAACGGGAAGCCTCCGCCGAGTCCGCCTGTCATTTTACCCATCAGCTCCTGGCTCGCTTCGTCCGCCTGCTTCATCGCTTCATTCACAGCCGCAACGATCATATCCTGCAGCATTTCCACATCTTCCGGATCTACTGCTTCTTCGGAAATGGTCAGCTTTACCAGCTCCTTTTTGCCGTTTACGACAGCCTCAACCGCGCCGCCGCCGGATTTTGCAGAGAACTCTTTCACCTCAAGTTCCTTCTGTCCTTCTTCCATCTGACGCTGCATGCGCTGTGCCTGCTTCATCAGGTTATTCATGTTGCCGGGCATACCCATGCCGCCCGGAAAACCGCCTCTCTTTGCCATTTTATTGCATCCTTTCTGTTTGTTACTCTTCTTCTATGTCCATATGAATGACCCTTGTCAGGTCTACATAAGAACTTTCCATTTCCTGTTTGCTGCGCACGCTGCGGACTTCAACCTCGATCTGCTTGCCCGTCAGCTCCGCCAACAGTTGTTCCAGTGCGCCCTTATTTGCCGGTTCTTTGGTAAAATAATCGGACGCCAGCCCGTCTTCCACCACAAGCAGCAGCCGATTGTCACCGCCAAGGCTTAAGCGCGCATTTTTGAGATACGACTTCATCGGCTGCTGTGCACTTCCTGCAACCCGTGGCCACTTGGCTACGATTTCTTTGATTTCCTCGGGAACTGCCTTGGGCAGCTCTGCCCTTCTGACCGGCGCTGCTGCCTGCACTGCGGGCTGTCCTGTCGGCGCCGCTGCGATTGCAATCGAGCCGCTTTCGATCTGTTCCACCGTCTGTTCCAGCTTTCGAATCCGTTCCAGAAGTGTATCTTCGTTCGTCTCCATCTCCGGCCTGCACAGCCGAATCAGCGCCATTTCAATCAGGACACGTTTCTGACCCGCATAGCGAATCCTACCGGACAGCTCCGAAAAACACCGGATATCCCGCATGATCGCGTCTACTTCGATCTGCTGCGCTTCTTCTTTCAATCTTGCCAGATTCTCACTGGATATGTCAATCACTTCTTCACAAGAATCCCCGGAAGTTTTCACCAGCAGGAGGTTGCGCAGATACCAGGTAAAATCGGAAACAAACTGGCTCATATCCCGTCCCTGCAGCACGATCTCTTCCAGCACACCGATACAGCCCGCCACATCCCGCGCAATCACGCAGCGCAACAGTTTGCTGAACACCGACGTATCCACCGCGCCCAGCACGTCCAGCACCATATCGTAGGTCAGCTCGTGTCCGAAATGGAACGCAAGGCACTGATCCAGAAGGCTCCAGGCATCACGCATCGCACCGTCTGCGGATTTTGCAAGGTATTTTAACGCCTTTTCCTCGATCGGCAGCGCTTCGCCCGCCGCGGCAAGGGCTTCCTTCATGCGCTCTTCGATCTGTTCGACCGTCAGGCGCTTGAAATCATAACGTTGACAGCGGGACAAAATCGTAACCGGAATTTTATTGGCTTCCGTCGTCGCCAGAATAAAGATGACGTAGGACGGCGGCTCCTCCAGGGTTTTTAACAGTGCGTTGAACGCTCCCGCAGAAAGCATATGAACCTCGTCGATGATATAAACGCGGTATTTTCCTTCCGTCGGGGAATATGCCACTTCATTCACGATTTCACGAATATTATCGACGCCGTTATTAGACGCTGCGTCTATTTCTATCACATTCATGCTTCTGCCTTCTGCAATCGCCTTACAGGATGCGCATTCTCCGCAGGGGCTTCCGTCCACGGGATGCTCGCAGTTGACACTTTTTGCAAAAAGCTTCGCAATACTCGTTTTACCGGTACCTCTTGTACCGCAGAATAAATAGGCATGACCGATACGATCCGACCGGATTTGGTTTTTCAGTGTTGTGACAATCGCATCCTGTCCTTTAACCTCTTCAAAGGTAGTCGGACGGAACCGTCGATACATCGCCGTGTAGGACATGGACGAACCTCCTTATGTTCTCCGCAAAGCAGACGGCGTCACGCAATGTACGCGGCGCCGTCCGTTGTCTTTTAATCTCCGAAGCTGATGCCCATCATCTTCGCCTCTCTGACGATGGATGCGTTGGGATCAAGCATTTTTAACTTACCTGCTACCTCTTCCAGCGGAACCTTGACGATTTCGCGGTGCTTGTAGCCCACCATAAAGCCGTATTCCCCGTCAAGAATCATCCTGCCTGCTTCTGATCCGAGCCGGCTGGCGAATACGCGGTCATAGGCACAGGGGCTTCCGCCTCTCTGGGTATGTCCGGGCACGGTTACTCGAACCTCCATGCCGCTCTTTTCCTGAATCTGCTCTGCGATCTCGTAGGAAACTGAAGGATATTTGTAGTTTTCCAGTTTTTTCTTATATTCTTTTTTCGACAGCTTGGCGTCCTCTTTGGAGATCGCGCCCTCTGCAACTGCCAGAATTGTAAATCTGCTGCCGCGGTTATGCCGTTCGTTGATTTTTTCCACAATCTTGTCGATATCGTAAGGAATTTCCGGAACCAGAATGATGTCCGCGCCGCCCGCGATACCGGCATTTAAGGTCAGCCAGCCAACCTTGTGTCCCATAACTTCTACGATAAATACGCGTCCATGGGATGCCGCCGTCGTATGGATGCAATCCAGCGCGTCTGTTGCAATATTGACCGCGCTCTGGAAGCCAAAGGTCATATCCGTTCCCCAGAGATCGTTGTCGATGGTCTTGGGCAGCGTTACAATGTTCAGGCCTTCCTGGCGCAGCAGATTCGCTGTCTTATGTGTGCCGTTGCCGCCGAGAATTACCAGGCAGTCCAGCTGCAGCTTGTAATAGGTCTGTTTCATCGCCGCCACTTTGTCGACACCGTCTGCGCCGGGCTCACGGATCAGCTTGTAAGGAGTACGGCTGCTGCCAAGGATTGTGCCGCCCTTTGTCAGAATACCCGAAAAATCGTCATAGGTCATCAGACGGAACTTTCCGTAGATCAGTCCCTGATAACCGTCCTGAAAGCCATAGATTTCAACGTCTTCCGTGCTGTTATAAAGCACCTTTGCCACGCCTCTCATCGCTGCATTCAGTGCCTGACAGTCACCGCCGCTGGTCAGCATACCTATTCTCTTCATCCCAAAGTCCTCCTTCTCTGTGCTGCGCCCTCTGCAGCCATCATTTAACTAGAATTATATAATATTTTAAAAATATGTACAAGTGACTGTAAAATTTTCGCTTGCATATTAGAGATTTTTCGGCTAGAATGATGATGTTGTAAAAATATATGGAGAAGTACCCAAGTGGCTGAAGGGTCCGGCTTCGAACACCGGTAGGCTGTAACAGGCGCGAGGGTTCAAATCCCTCCTTCTCCGTACTATGGGGCTGGGTTCGTTCTAGGAACCCAGCCCTTTTGCGCACCCTTGCCATCCGGCAGGCATACTCTAATAGCAAATCACCTGCCGCCAAAGCCGATTCTTATGACTTTCTTATGGATAATCCCCGAGGCCGCGTTTCTCGCCCTCTCCCTTTCCCTGGATACATTTGTCGCCGGGCTTTCCTACGGAAGCAGCAAAATCCGTCTTCCTCTGGTCTGCGCTGTCACTGTCAGCCTGGTCTGCTCGGGTGTCCTCTGCCTTTCCATGCTTGCCGGATCCCTCGTCCGTCCATTTCTTTCCCCTATCGCCGCCCGACTGATCTGCTTTTTACTGCTCGTCTGCATGGGCACCCTTCGGATTCTCGATCAAGCGATCAAATCCTTTCTGTGCCGTCACGATGGCTTTTCCAGAAATTTCATGTTCCGTGCCCTGCATTTCCAGTTTTTTCTCTCCGTCTACGCCGATCCCTGTAAGGCGGATGCCGACGCCTCCAAAAGCCTTTCTGTCCCGGAATCCGTCTGCCTCGCCCTCGCGATGTCCTTAGACGGTGCTGCAGCAGGCTTCGGTGCAGCCCTCGGGAATCTAAATCCTGTCGCCGTTCTTTTCTTTTCCCTCCTATTCGGATTTACAGCAATACAAGGCGGCTTCCTGCTTGGAAACCGCCTTGCACAAAAAACTCATTTTTCTGTTGACTGGCTCTCCGGAGCCCTGCTGATTCTGCTGGCATTTTTGCGGCTGATCTGAAACAGAGACTGTGTGTTCTCTTACTTTCCGGATAAATAAACCGCACAGGATGCGCCCGGCAGGATAATTTCGTCTTTACGGATCAGTTCTTTTCCATTCCAGGCAAAAATAACCAGCGTGCCTTCTTTATTGCATGCATTGACGATCAGATCCGTCCCCGGAATCTGCAGAAGATGCCGAGGCCAGTTGCCCGTTGCCCATTCGCCGAGGTAACGCAGTTTTCCGTCTGTCGAAAATGCAGACAACGTATTCGCACCGCGGTTGCAGACAATCACCGTCTTCTCATCCGCCATGCAGATTGTTCCCGGATAGTTTGTTCCGTCAAATCTGCTCGTCTTTACACACTCGCTACAGCCACCGTTTTCCCAGCGGCGCAGCGTGCCTCCCAGCTCCTGAGCGCTGAGCAGCTTTCCGGATTCTTTCTCCGGCAGCAGCTGACGCGGTCCCTCACCGGTCGGCAAAACCAGCGCTTCCAGTTCTTTTTCCGGCAGTCCGTCTTTTAACTCGTAACGGTAAATCCGGTCACAGCCAAGATCTGCAAGGTACAGAATGTTATCCTGCTCGCTGACCCAGTGCGCGTGCGGGCAGATTTTTTCTGTCTGTGCATCGATCACGCCAGCACCCGGACTGCGATGCCAACGGATTTTTTCGAGATCATAATCCACTGCAAAGAAATCCCCGGTTCCATAGCAGCTCGCATACAATGCCTTTTTCCCGGCATACAGATGGCACAGCTCTCCACCCGGAAGGAAAATCTTTTTGCCGGTCGGGACAGGAATCCCATCTTCCGAAAGGCGGTACTGATAAATGTAAGCGTGTTTTTCTCCGACCAGCTCCGCAACTGTATACAGGAAGCCTCCATGCATCAGGCTAAAGGACGGACTGTCTCCCTGCCGGATTCCGCCGGTTACTTCCGTATGCACTTCCCCGGTTTCCGTATTTTCAAAAAGCTTTACCGCAAGCAGGTCACTGCCCGTTTCTGCACCGTAACCGCTGCAAAGCAGCCTAATTTCCTGTTCCATGATTCCTCTCATTTCCGCGCACGCTTTTTGCGCATGCCGAGTTTGTGTCACGTGTGCGCAGACACAAATCTCACGATTGAAAAATTATATTTTTCAATCTTCCTCCGTCAGGTCAGATCCAGATCGGTGTCAAGCCACCAGCGCAGCACATCCTGGATCTTCGCATCCCAGTATTTCCACTGATGGTCGCCGCTGGATTCTTCCAGCTTCATCTCGTAGCCAAGCTCTTTCATATATTCCCATGCTCTCTTGTTTCCCTCGTACAGGAAATCCTCCGTACCGCACCAGCTGTAAAGTCTGGGAATCGGTTTTCCGGAGGTCTTGAGCTTCTTTGCAAGTGCCATCAGATCGTCATCAGAGCCTTCCAGCTGTTCCAGAGAACCATAAATTCCTCTGAACAGAGCTGCATCCCGGCTATCGCCCTCCAGATGTCTTCCAACATCCTCAATAATATCCAGACAGCCGGACAGAGATGCTGCTGCTCCAAATGTCTCACTTGCACCAAGACCAAGCTTCCATGCACCGTAGCCACCCATCGACAGGCCTGCTGCCAGATTGTCTTCTTTTTTATCCGACATCTGCGGGAAAAATTCTCTGCAGATTTTGGGCAGTTCCTCGGAAATATAGGTCCAATAACGCATTCCATAGGTTGTATCTGTATAAAACGCGAGATGTGTGGTGGGCATAACAACTGCAATACCAAGCTGGCTCACATAACGCTCGATAGAGGTTCGGCGCTGCCAGATTGTCTGATCGTCGCTCATTCCGTGCAGAAGATACATGGTTTTTAACTTACCCTCTGCACCTTTTCCCTCCATTCCGATCTGTCCGCTTGTCTGCTGCGGCAGAATCACGTCCGCTGACGTACACATCCCCAGTACATCAGAAAAGAAATCCACATGTAAAAGTGCCATTTTTATCCTCCTCTTTTTGCCCTTTCAGGGTCATTCTCATGCTATCATTATCTTCTTCCCTCCCGCTTTCGTCAAGATAGTTTCGAGAAGCGAATTTTTCAAAAAAAGATTGACAAATTCTGACAATTCCATGTACAATAGAGCACGGATTTCGGAGAATTCCGTATTCCTGCCCAGATAGCTCAGTTGGTAGAGCAGAGGACTGAAAATCCTCGTGTCACTGGTTCGATTCCGGTTCTGGGCATTTTTTATTTGAATTTTAAAAAGGTTTCAGCTCTGTACGGAGCTGAAACCTTTTTTGGTGGGTGAAGCATTTTTCTATGTAAAAGGACAACAAGTACACCGTCTCGTTTTGCGCATCATTGTCCAAACTTAGTGTAAACTCTTTTTCTATAATCGGCAACTTAAATTCTATAGATTTCAGCCACTGACCATTCTCTTTGCGTTCTTCGTAAATCTGCACATTATCCACTAACTGCGACAGGAACTCCCGTTTCTCTACTTCGTTCATTTGAGCATACAATTTATCAAAGAAAATGAGTGCCTTGTAAATGTTATCCCCTGTAATCTTATCTGCCAGCAGAGAGCGTTTCTTAGCCTTTGCAGATACCAGCAATTCCTCTGCCTTGCGGTCAAAAAATTTGACCACAAGTTATATTTGTTTATCCGGCAGCAAAAGTAATCTATCTATTACCGGATGAATAATTGCGGTTTCTATAATCTGGTTAATTGCACAAAGTTTCTTTCCAGCATCTTTACTGGATGCTCCGCAGTGATAAACCAGTTCTGTCTCCTCACCATAATCAAGTACAATTAACCTGTCATGACAATCGGGATTAGGCTTAATTTGAAGAGAAGGATATTCATTTTGAAAATCTGTCACTAAAGATTTTGTAAGAAACCCCTTCCCACCTTTTCCATTTTCTGTGAACAAAACAACCTCCACACCATCAGCCTTCTGAGAAAGATGTTGTAATGACTTTGCATTCATATAATCATCTACAACATAGATTGATTTCTTTGCTTGCTGATAGATTTCTATGTAAGCAATGTCAGCCTCTAACTTCTGTCCTTTATAAATCACAAAATTCTTTTTGTCTTTATCGGTAATAAAATTATCTGCTAAGATATTCACATCTTTTTGAATTGAATCTACCTTATTCTCCATTCGGTCCTGCCTCTCCGTTATTGTTCCAACCTTTGCTGTTAAAAGATCCATTTCATTTCTGGTAACAAACTGCTGATTCTGCCTAATATAGTGACGCATCTCCCTAAAAGTACGCATAATAAATATACTCTGTTGTTCCGCTAATTTTCCACGAAGAACTGTTGCAAGCATATAAATTCCTTGCTCTGTAAATGCGTATGGTAAATATCTACGTCCGCCTTCCTGTCCAGCAAAAAAATCCTTTTTCCGTGAGGTCACAATTTGTGACCTCACGGAATCAATTTCACCATTAGATAGTCGAAACATAAAATCTTCCGGAAATCTTTCTATATTTCTTTTTACTTGTTGATTTAACTTTTTTACTTCATAGCCATAAATTTCTGCCAAATCTTTATCCAACATTACCTGCTGTCCACGAATTATATACACTTTACTACGAATATCATCTGTAGTAATCAATTCTTTTGTTTCTTCCATTCTTCCTCCAAACAAATCTGTTGCAATTTCTATAAGCTGCTTATATCGTTCCATTATCGTGAAGCCACAAATTGGGATTTCACAGGTTAATCCTCCACTATACTCTCCATCTGCTCCAACTTCTGCAAGGCTTTCATATACGCCATTAATCTTTTATACTGCTCATCTCCAAGGCTGTGAATCTGTTTCAAAATTCTAATATCCGCTCTGGTAACTTCATAATCCATATCTGCATCTTTGTATTCTGGATCAATTCCTTTTCCTGTCAAAAGCTGTTCGGGAGTAATCTCCAATGCATCACATATAGATAACAGGCAGTCCGCTTTGGGATTTGTCTTTTTCTTCTTCCAGTCACTAATGTTACTTGTTGCAATCCCGGTCCTTTTTGATAGTTCCAACTGGGTCATGTTCTTCTTTTCCATCATATAAAAAATTCTTTCACTGATAATCATGATTTTTCCTCCATCAACATTCCGTATATATCCGCATTTATAAATTTATTTATCCGTCTATACGGTCATATTATCATGCTGCAACTTTTCTTTCAATAGAGATTTCTCTTCATTCTCATCATGTAGTGCCAGCTCATACCATGCGTTAATCTGCTTATCATATTTTTCCTGATTCGTGCATTTATCCGTTATTCTTCTTGCATCAAGCATTACCGCGGTCTGCCAGATAA
Organism: Gallintestinimicrobium sp.; assembly: GCF_046968865.1. NCBI lineage: Bacteria > Bacillati > Bacillota > Clostridia > Lachnospirales > Lachnospiraceae > Gallintestinimicrobium > Gallintestinimicrobium sp. Next base: position 19,715 of record NZ_JBKVPW010000027.1, read on the forward strand.
GCATGTTACAATTCGGATATTCCTTTATAAGTCTCAATGCCCATTCATAAGTCTTTTCATAGCCTTCTTCTGAAAACATCCCGTCCATCTTCCTGATAATTTCTTCGATTTCAGTATCTGAAAGTTTTTCATGGAAAGAAAGTAATGTATCAAGTGAAATATCAAGCGGTCTTGCAATTGGTGCCAGCAGTTCAATATCCGGCTTGGAATTACTATTCAATTTAATTAACCAGTAGGAAATGTTGCATGATTAATCTGCTGTTTTGGCTGCCTTGATACTTCTTAGGTTGACGGCTAGATACGCATTAGAGATGTCTCCATCCAAATGCTGTTCTAGCAAGGGA
>NZ_JBKVPW010000028.1:0-18815 GCF_046968865.1 Gallintestinimicrobium sp.
TCGGTCGAGGGCTTATCCTGACAGGTTGGGAATGGATGTAGAAGATACAAAAGAGAATTTCAGTGTTCAGTTTTGAAGGTATGAGAAAAGGAAGACAGGTGAAAAACCTGTCTTTTTTGTTATTCCAGTTCACTCGTGGAACCAAACAGGCTGCTCTGTGCCCTGCGTAAAATCCTACAGAAATGCTTACGATTAGGTATTGCCCTAAAAACACCCTTATGTTATAATATTCACAGCGGGCAATGATAAAAAATTAACAAATAAAAATAAGCCCGAAATTAGGCGATTGATTCAAATGGAGGAAAAGACATGGCTAAGAAAATTGTATTAGCAGGTGCTTGCCGTACAGCTATCGGCGTAATGGGTGGAACACTCAGCACTACACCGGCAACTGACCTGGGCGCTATCGTAATTAAAGAGGCACTGAACCGTGCAGGTGTTCCTGCTGATCAGGTAGATCAGGTATATATGGGCTGCGTAATCCAGGCAGGACAGGGACAGAACGTTGCTCGTCAGGCATCCATCAAGGCTGGTCTGCCGATCGAGACTCCTGCAGTTACGATTAACGTTGTATGTGGTTCCGGTCTGAACTGTGTCAACATGGCTGCAGAAATGATCGCTGCTGGCGATGCGGATATCGTAGTAGCAGGCGGTATGGAAAACATGTCTATGGCTCCTTACGCAGTTATGCAGGGTCGTTACGGCTACAGAATGAACGATGGCAAGCTGGTTGATACCATGGTTCATGACGCTCTGTGGGATGCGTTCAATGATTATCATATGGGTATTACTGCAGAGAACATCTGCGAAAAATGGGGTCTGACCAGAGAAGAGCTGGATAAGTTTGCTGCAGCCTCTCAGCAGAAGGCTGTAGCTGCTCAGGAATCCGGTGCTTTCGATAAGGAAATCGTTCCTGTAGAAGTTAAGAAGAAGAAAGAGACTATCGTATTTGCTAAGGATGAAGGCCCTCGTCCGGGTACCACCGCTGAAAGCATTGCAAAACTTCGCCCTGCATTCAAGAAAGACGGTATTGTAACTGCAGCGAACTCTTCCGGTATTAACGACGGCGCTGCTGCAATCGTTGTTATGAGCGAAGAAAAGGCAAAAGAGCTGGGCGTTAAGCCTATGGCTACATGGGTAGCTGGCGCTCTGGCTGGTGTTGCTCCTGAAATCATGGGTATCGGTCCTGTTGCTGCTACCAAGAAGGTTATGGCAAGAACCGGCATGAAGATCGAAGACTTCGATGTGATCGAAGCAAATGAAGCTTTCGCAGCACAGTCTGTAGCAGTACAGAAGGAGCTGGGCTTTACAGATGAGCAGTTAAACCCCAACGGCGGTGCAATCGCTCTGGGTCATCCGGTAGGTGCATCTGGCTGCCGTATTCTGGTTACTCTGCTGCATGAGATGGAAGCTAAGGATGCGAAGAAGGGTCTGGCTACTCTGTGTATCGGCGGCGGCATGGGCTGCGCTACTGTAGTAGAAAGAGACTAAGTTCATTTTCTGGGTGCAAGACACCCGTTTTCGGAGAATGCCTTCACGAACAGGACGATGGTTACCAGGATCAGGCAGCCATTCCATAATAAGAGAAGACATTCTCCAAACTATGTAAAAAAACATCAGGAGGAAGATCATGGAATTCGTATTGTATGAACAGAAAGGTCAGTACGCGATCATCACGATCAATCGTGAAAAAGCACTGAACGCCCTGAATTCTGCAGTTCTTGATGAACTGGATAAGACTCTGGACAGTGTTGATCTGGATCAGGTAAGATGTCTGATTCTGACCGGTGCAGGACAGAAATCTTTCGTAGCAGGCGCTGATATCGCTGAGATGAGCACTCTGACCAAGGCAGAGGGCGAAGCATTCGGCAAGAAGGGCAACGATGTATTCCGTAAACTGGAAACATTCCCGATCCCGGTTATCGCTGCAGTAAACGGCTTTGCACTGGGCGGCGGCTGTGAGATCTCTATGAGCTGTGATATCCGTATCTGCTCTGAGAATGCTGTATTTGGTCAGCCGGAGGTTGGTCTGGGCATCACTCCCGGATTCGGCGGCACACAGAGACTGGCTCGTCTGGTTGGTGCAGGCATGGCAAAACAGCTGATCTACACCGCACGCAATATCAAGGCTCCCGAAGCATTCCGCATCGGTCTTGTAAATGCTGTATATCCCCAGGAAGAGCTGCTTCCCGCTGCTGAGAAGATGGCTGCCGGCATCGCTAAAAATGCGCCCATCGCTGTCCGCAACTGCAAGAAAGCCATCAACGAAGGACTGCAGGTTGATATGGATCAGGCGATCGTGATCGAAGAGAAACTCTTTGGTGACTGCTTCGAGACAGAAGATCAGAAGTATGGCATGGCATTTTTCCTGGACAAAAATAAGGAAAAAGTAAAAGAGCCTTTCAAAAACTGCTAAGGCAACAACCTTTTAAGGTTTTTAATAAAAAATCAGGAGGATAACATCATGAAGGTAGGTATTATTGGCGCCGGCACAATGGGTTCCGGCATCGCACAGGCTTTCGCTCAGACCGAAGGCTATGAAGTATTTCTTTGCGATATCAACGAAGAGTTCGCTGCAAACGGCAAGAAGAAAATTGCAAAGGGCTTTGAGAAGAGAATTGCAAAAGGCAAAATGACTCAGGAAGCTGCTGACGCTGTTCTGGCTAAGATCACAACAGGCGTTAAGACCATCTGCACAGATTGCGATCTGGTTGTAGAAGCTGCTCTGGAAAACATGCAGATCAAGAAGCAGACATTCAAAGAGCTGCAGGACATCTGCAAGGCAGACTGCATCTTTGCTACCAACACATCCTCTCTGTCCATTACAGAGATCGGCGCTGGCCTGGATCGTCCGGTTATCGGCATGCACTTCTTCAATCCCGCTCCTGTTATGAAGCTGGTTGAGGTTATTGCAGGTCTGAACACTCCTGAAGAGGTTGTGGAAAAGATCAAAGCAATCTCCGTTGAGATCGGCAAGACTCCTGTACAGGTAAATGAAGCAGCTGGTTTCGTTGTAAACAGAATCCTTGTTCCGATGATCAACGAAGCAGTTGGTATCTATGCAGATGGCGTTGCAAGCGTAGAAGATATCGATACCGCTATGAAGCTGGGTGCAAACCATCCCATGGGACCTCTGGCTCTGGGCGACCTGATCGGTCTGGATATCGTACTGGCTATCATGGAAGTTCTGGAATCCGAGACTGGCGATCCGAAGTATCGTCCTCATCCCCTTCTGAGAAAGATGGTTCGCGGCGGACAGCTTGGACAGAAGACCGGCAAGGGCTTTTACGACTACACGAAATAAATAATAATAGGAGTGAGGCGGCTGCCTGATCAAGACAGCCGCAAGCTCACAAGGAGGAATATAAAATCATGGATTTTACTTTGGACAAAAAGCATGAGATGGCGAGACAGCTTTTCAGAGATTTCGCCGAGAAGGAAGTAAAGCCTCTGGCAATTGAGGTTGATGAGACCGAAGAATTCCCCAGAGTGACTGTTGACAAAATGATCAAAGCTGGTTTCATGGGTATCCCGGTACCGAAGGAATACGGCGGACAGGGCTGTGATCCTCTGACCTACGCTATGTGTGTAGAGGAGCTTTCCAAGGTTTGCGGCACCACAGGCGTTATCGTTTCTGCGCATACCTCTCTTTGCTGCGATCCGATCATGACATTCGGTACAGAAGAGCAGAAGCAGAAATTCCTGGTTCCCCTTGCAAAAGGTGAAAAGCTGGGTGCGTTCGGCTTAACGGAGCCCGGTGCTGGTACAGATGCTCAGGGTCAGCAGACCAAGGCTGTTTTAGACGGCGATGAGTGGGTATTAAACGGTTCCAAGTGCTTCATCACAAACGGTAAGGAAGCTGACGTTTACGTTATCTTCGCTGTAACCGGTGTTGTTGAAAAGCGCGGCCGCAAGATGAAAGAAATCTCTGCATTTATCGTAGAGAAAGGAACTCCCGGCTTCACATTCGGTACCAAAGAGAAGAAGATGGGTATCCGTGGTTCTTCCACATACGAACTGATCTTCCAGGATTGCCGTATCCCCAAGGAAAATCTGCTGGGTCAGCAGGGCAAGGGCTTCAACATCGCTATGCATACTCTGGATGGCGGCCGTATCGGTATCGCTTCTCAGGCTCTGGGTATTGCAGAGGGTGCTCTTGAGAGAACCGTTGCATATGTAAAAGAAAGAAAGCAGTTTGGCCGTGCGATCGGTGCATTCCAGAATACACAGTTCCAGCTGGCTGATATGGCAACCAAGGTTGAGGCTGCTCAGCTTCTGGTTTACAAGGCTGCTATGGCAAAGGCTACTCAGAAGACCTACTCCGTAGAAGCTGCAAAGGCAAAATTGTACGCTGCAGAAGTTGCTATGGAAGTTACCACCAAGGCTGTACAGCTGCACGGCGGCTATGGTTACACCAGAGAGTACGAAGTAGAACGTATGATGCGCGATGCGAAGATCACTGAGATCTACGAAGGTACCAGCGAAGTTCAGAGAATGGTTATCTCCGGCGCTCTGCTGAAATAATCCATACAAAGTAAAGAACTTTGCAGGCAATAGACAAATTAAAATAAGGAGTGAATCATACAATGAAAATCGTTGTTTGTATCAAACAGGTACCCGATACCAAGGGCGGCGTTAAGTTCAATCCCGACGGCACTCTTGACAGAAGTGCCATGATGGCAATTATGAATCCCGATGACAAGGCTGGTCTGGAAGCAGCGCTTCGCTTAAAAGATCAGTATGGCGCAGAAGTTACCGTTCTGACCATGGGTCTTCCCAAGGCAGAAGAAGTTCTGCGTGAGGCTCTGGCTATGGGCGCAGACAAGGGCATTCTGGTAACAGACAGAGTCCTGGGCGGCGCTGATACATGGGCTACTTCCCAGACAATTGCAGGTGCACTGCGTAATCTGGAGTATGATCTGATCATTACCGGACGTCAGGCAATCGACGGCGATACCGCACAGGTTGGTCCTCAGATTTCTGAGCATCTGGATATTCCGGTTATCAGCTACGCTCAGAACTTAAAGGTTGAAGGCGATTCCATAATCGTTGAGCGTCAGTACGATGACAGATATCACGTTCTGAAAGCAAAAATGCCCTGCCTGGTTACTGCACTGGCAGAGTTAAACGAGCCCCGTTACATGACTCCCGGCGGAATCTTCGATGCTTATGATGCAGAGATCACCGTTTGGGGCAGAAAAGACTTAAAGGATGTGGATGATTCCAACCTTGGTCTGAAGGGATCTCCGACCCAGATCGCAAAGGCATCTGATAAGGTTCGTAAGGGCGCAGGCGAAAAGGTTGCTCTTGATCCGGCAGAGTCTGTTGACTATATTATGGACAAGTTACTGACCAAACATGTAATTTAACAAATTATAGAAAAGCGTGGTGAATGAGATGAACTTAGAAGAATATAAAGGCGTATTTGTCTTTGCACAGCAGGTAGACAACAAGTTAAACGGTATTGCACTGGAGCTGGTGGGTAAAGGAAAAGATCTGGCAAAGGATCTTGGCACAGAAGTAACTGCAGTTTTAATCGGTAGCGACGTTATGAGTCTTACCAAAGAGCTGGCTGAGTACGGCGCAGACAGAATCATCGTTGTAGATGATCCTGAATTAAAAGAGTACAGAACCGAGCCTTATGCACATGCACTGGCTGAGGTTATCAAGAAGTACAAACCCGAAATCATGCTGGTTGGCGCAACAGCAATCGGCCGTGACTTAGGTCCCCGTGTATCCGCAAGAATCCACACTGGTCTGACCGCAGACTGCACACAGCTGGAAATCGGCGATTTCCCGATCAACCCGATCCCGGGCAGAGAACAGCTGCACAACCAGCTGCTGATGACTCGTCCTGCATTCGGCGGCAACACAATCGCTACCATCGCTTGTCCGAACTTCCGTCCTCAGATGGCTACCGTTCGTCCTGGCGTTATGCAGAAGGCTGAGCGTGTGGAAGGCGCACAGGCTGTTATCGAAGAGTTCAATCCTGGATTCGTTCCCAACAACAAATATGTTGAGATCCTGGATATCGTAAAGGCTGTATCTGACGTAGAAGATATCATGGACGCTAAGATCCTGGTATCCGGCGGCCGTGGTGTAGGCAGCGCAGAGAACTTCAAACTGCTGGATGATCTGGCAGAAGCTCTTGGCGGTACCGTAAGCTGCTCCCGTGCAGTTGTAGATGCTGGCTGGAAGTCCAAAGACCTGCAGGTTGGACAGACCGGTAAGACCGTTCGTCCTCATGTATACTTTGCAATCGGTATCTCCGGTGCAATTCAGCACCTGGCTGGTATGGAAGAGTCTGACATCATCATTGCAATCAACAAAGATGAGACAGCTCCGATCTTCGACGTTGCTGACTACGGCATCGTTGGCGATCTGAACAAGATCCTGCCTGCTCTGACCGAGAAGATCAAAGAAGCAAAGGCTGCAAAGAACTAAATTGTATATAGAATGTATACAGGAAAGACCCGTCGATGAGGCGGGTCTTTTTTCGTGGCGGCAAGGTGACCGCTGTTGCCCATAACGGGGAGGCAAAGCAGTGCCAAAATGCGATCATGTATGCCGCAGGCTTGTATCCTATCCCCGAATTTGATATACTTGTCGCTGGAAAGGGATGACAGAATATATGGCGAAAGAAAAAGAAATCAAAACAAACGCGATGCGGATTCTGGATCGGATGAAGATTCCGTATACCCATTATACCTACGAATGCGACGAATTTATCGACGGCATGCAGATCGTGGAAAAGCTGAACTTAAAACCGGAGCAGGTCTATAAGACGCTGGTAACGCAGGGACACAGCAAGGCCTATTTTGTCTTTGTGATCCCGGTGGCAGAGGAGCTGGATTTGAAGAAAGCGGCAAAAGCGGTCGGAGAGAAATCTCTGGAGATGATCCATGTAAAGGATATCAACCAGATCACCGGCTATATTCGCGGCGGCTGTACGGCAGTCGGCATGAAAAAACAGTATAAAACGGTAATCGATGCCAGTGCTCAGACATTGCAGACAATGATCGTCAGCGGCGGACGGATCGGATCGCAGATCGAACTGACTCCGGAGGACCTTGCAAAGGCAGCAAATGCGGTATTTGCGGAGATTATCGCTTGACCCGCAAGTGGGTAAGTGTTATTATTTTGGATGGTGAAGTGCGTGTTTTGTGGACGCGCACAGGTTTCAGAAGAAAAAATGAGGTGTAGAAAGATGAGTGCAAATTTTGAAGAACTGATCTCCAAGGTCAAAGAGTACGGCAAAAAGAAAGTATCTGTTGCTGTAGCAGAAGATGCTCCGATTCTGGAAGCTGTAGAAGAAGCAAGAAAACAGGGCTTTGCAGATGCTATCCTGGTTGGTGATGAAGCAAAGATTCGCGAGATCGCTGCAGGTTTAAATATCGACCTGACTCCTTACGAAATCATCAACGAGCCGGATCACTGGCAGGCTGCTTTAAAGGCAGTTAAGCTGGCACATGACGGCGTTGCTGACATGTATATGAAAGGTCTGATCGATACCAAATCTTTCTTAAAGAGCATTCTGGACAAGGAAGTTGGTCTGCGCACCGGCAAACCGCTGTCCCACGTATGCTGTTTTGAAGTAAAAGGCATTAAGCAGCTGTTGTTCCTGACAGACGTTGCATTTATGACATATCCTACCCTGGAAGATAAGGTACATATCATTGAAAATACCGTAGAGGTTGTACATGCATGCGGTATTGAGTGTCCGAAGGTTGCTCCTCTGGCAGCAGTTGAGGTTGTAAACCCCAAGATGCCTGTTACCGTTGAAGCTGCTGAGCTGACCAAGATGAACGAAGAAGGCAAGATCACAGGCTGTATCGTAGATGGCCCTCTGTCTATGGATCTGGCAATTGATCCGGAAGCTGCAAAGCATAAGGGCGCTACTGACCGTAAGATCCAAGGCGATGCAGATATCCTGCTGTTCCCTGATATCCACGCCGGCAACCTGGTATACAAGACTCTGGTACACACTGCAGAGGTAAAGAACGGATGTATCCTCACCGGTACTCAGGTTCCCGCAATCCTGACCAGCCGTTCCGATACCTTCCAGACCAAGGTAAATTCCATCGCTCTGGCAGCGGTTGTAGCAGAAGGCTTAAAGAAAAACAAATAATTTCGCAGCATAACTGGAAGCTGCAAAAAGGAGACAGATATGGCAATCAAGAGTCTGATTATCAATCCCGGTTCCACCTCCACCAAGATCGGTGTATTCGAGGATGAGAACCTGTTATTTGAAGAAACACTGCGTCATTCCACAGAAGAGATTGCACAGTATGCGTCCATTATCGACCAGAAGGATTTCAGAAAGAACATTATCCTGGACTTCCTGAAGGCAAAGGATTTCGATGTTAAGAGTTTCGATATGATCGTAGGTCGCGGCGGTCTGTTAAAGCCTATCCCGGGCGGCACATATACCGTAAGCGATGAGCTGCTTGCAGACCTGAAAAAGGGTGTACAGGGTCAGCATGCTTCTAACTTAGGCGGTATCCTTGCACGGGAAATCGGTGATGAGATCGGTGTTCCTTCTTATATCGTAGATCCTGTCGTTGTGGATGAGCTGGAGCCTGTTGCGCGCCTTTCCGGTATGCCTGAGCTTCCCAGAAGAAGTATTTTCCATGCGCTGAACCAGAAGGCTGTTGCAAGAAGATATGCAAAAGAGCACGGCGTAAAATACGAAGATCTGAACCTGATCGTAATCCACCTGGGCGGCGGCGTTTCTGTTGGTGCGCACAGCCAGGGCAAGGTTGTAGATGTAAACAACATCCTGGACGGTGAGGGTGCATTCTCTCCGGAGAGAGCAGGTACCGTTCCGGTTGGCGATCTGGTTAAAATGTGCTATTCCGGTAAATATACGGAGAAGGAAGTTTATAAAAAGATCTGCGGAAACGGCGGCTTAAATGCTTATCTGCACACCAACGATTTCCGTGATATGCAGAAGATGGCAGAAGAGGGTGACGAATATGCCGCTCTGGTAAGAGATGCCTTCTTCTATCAGATCTCCAAGGATGCTGGTGCAATGGCAGCAGTATTAAATGGTAAGGTTGATCAGATCATTCTGACCGGCGGTATTGCATATGCACCTGTTACCAGGAAGATGCTGGAAGAAAAGCTTGGCTGGATCGCTCCGTTCACTGTATATCCCGGTGAGGACGAGCTGCTGGCTCTGGCACAGGGTGGTCTGCGCGTTATCCGTGGAGAAGAAGCTGCAAAAGAATATTAAGCTGATACAGAACATTCCTGCGATCTTCTAAAAGGCAGCAGGAAAGGATCAAAAGATACTGCGGAGGTCAAAAAAGGCTTCCGCAGTTTTTTTGCGGGTCACAAAGTCGGGAATCATATATTAAGAATTTGTGAAAAAACTGTAACAACCTGTTGCCAAAGGGGCGCGCGCCTTGCATTTTCGGGCTTAATCTGTTAAAATAACCTTTAGTTTTTTAGTTATCGTGGCAAAGAGGGCTCTTTTTGCCCTGTTTTGGCAGGAGTAAGGCGTCCGGCGGGCGCATTTGAATGGAGAATAACGGATGAATGTCATTGAAAAAGTTTTTGGTACACACAGCGAAAGAGAGTTAAAGCGAATCCTTCCGATCGTGGATAAAATTGAGTCTCTGCGTGACGACATGATGGCGCTGACGGATGAACAGCTGAAAGATAAGACGAAAGAATATAAAACACGTCTGGCACAGGGCGAGACCTTAGACGACCTTTTGCCGGAAGCGTATGCAACGGTTCGGGAAGCGGGACGTCGTGTCCTGAACATGGAGCATTTCCGCGTACAGTTGATCGGCGGTATTATCCTGCATCAGGGACGTATCGCAGAAATGAAAACCGGTGAAGGTAAGACGCTGGTATCCACGCTTCCCGCTTACTTAAACGCGCTGGAGGGTAAGGGTGTACACGTTGTAACGGTCAATGATTACCTGGCAGCCCGTGACGCAGAGTGGATGGGAGCGATTCATGAATTTCTGGGCTTAAAGGTCGGCATTGTATTAAACAGCATGAAGCCGGAAGAGCGGAAGGCAGCATATGCCTGCGATATTACTTATGTCACCAATAACGAGCTGGGCTTTGATTATCTGCGTGACAACATGGCGATTTACAAGGAGCAGCTGGTACTGCGTGATCTGCACTATGCCATTATCGATGAAGTGGACTCTGTCCTGATCGATGAAGCGAGAACTCCTCTGATCATTTCCGGACAGAGCGGAAAGTCTACCAGCCTGTACGAAGCCTGTGACATTTTGGCAAGACAGTTAAAACGCGGCGATGACGTTGGCGAGTTTTCCAAGATGGATGCGATCATGGGCATCGAGCAGGAAGAAAACGGCGATTTCGTTGTAAATGAAAAGGATAAGGTTGTAAACCTGACTGCAGAGGGTATCGAAAAGGTTGAGAAATTCTTCCATATCGAAAACCTTGCGGATCCCGAAAATCTCGAGATTCAGAACAATATCATCCTCGCCCTGCGTGCGCACAACCTGATGCACCGCGATAAGGACTACGTGGTAAAAGAGGATCAGGTTCTGATTGTCGATGAATTTACCGGACGTATCATGCCCGGACGCCGCTATTCCGACGGTCTGCATCAGGCAATTGAAGCAAAAGAGCACGTTAAGGTTAAAAGAGAAAGCAAGACGCTGGCAACCATCACGTTCCAGAACTTCTTTAATAAATTTGAAAAAAAATCCGGCATGACCGGTACCGCTCTGACAGAGGAAAAGGAATTTAGAGATATTTACGGAATGGACGTTGTGGAGATTCCTACCAATCGCCCGGTTATCCGAAAAGACCTGCACGATGCGGTTTACAAGACAAAGAAAGAAAAGCTTAACGCCATCGTGGAAGCGGTCAAGGAAGCACATGCAAAGGGACAGCCGGTTCTGGTAGGTACGATTACGATCGAAGCATCCGAACAGCTTTCCGGCATGCTGCGCCGGGAAGGCATTCAGCATAAGGTGCTGAATGCAAAGTTCCACGAGCTGGAAGCGGAAATTGTTGCAGACGCCGGTATTCACGGTGCGGTTACCATTGCAACCAACATGGCAGGCCGTGGTACGGATATCAAGCTGGATGAAGAAGCAAAGGCAGCAGGCGGTCTGAAAATCATCGGTACCGAGCGTCATGAATCCCGCCGTATCGACAATCAGCTGCGCGGTCGTTCCGGTCGTCAGGGAGACCCCGGTGAATCCAGATTCTATATTTCCCTGGAAGACGATCTGATGAGACTGTTCGGTTCCGAGAAGATGATCAGCATGTTCAATGCGCTGGGCATTCCGGAAGGTCAGGAAATCGAGCACAAGATGCTTTCCAAGGCGATTGAAAACGCACAGAAGAAGATCGAGGGCAACAACTTCGGTATCCGTAAAAATTTGTTGGAATACGATCAGGTCAACAACGAGCAGCGTGAAATCATCTATGCGGAGCGTCGCCGCGTTCTGGACGGAGAGAGCATGCGCGATGTGATCTACAAGATGATTACTGATATCGTAGACAATACGGTGGATATGGTCATCGGCGAAGAAAACGATTCCGAAGAATGGAACCTGGCGGAGTTAAATTCTCTGCTGCTTCCGATCATTCCGCTTGAGCCGATCACAAAGGAACGGATTTCCAAGCCGAAAAAGGACAGCTTAAAGCAGCAGCTCAAGGAAGAAGCCGTTCGTTTCTATGAAACAAAAGAAGCAGAGTTCCCTGAACCCGAAATGATCCGTGAGGCAGAGCGAGTTGTTCTGTTAAAGGTTATCGACAGAAAGTGGATGAACCACATCGACGATATGGATCAGCTGCGTCAGGGTATCGGCCTGCAGGCCTATGGACAGAGAGATCCGCTTGTAGAATACAAGATGAATGCCTATGAGATGTTTGAAAATATGACAGAGAGCATTAAGGAGGATACGATCCGCGTGCTCTGCCATATCCGCATCGAGCAGAAGGTAGAAAGAGAACAGGTAGCAAAGGTGACCGGCACCAATAAGGACGAGAGCGGTCCGAGACGGCCTGCAAAGCGGGAAAGCGTCAAGATTTACCCGAACGATCCCTGTCCTTGCGGCAGCGGTAAGAAATACAAAAACTGCTGCGGAAAGAACCGGTAAAGGTGGACGAATATTATGGCAATGGTAGAATTAGATCAGATGAAGTTCGAGCTGCAAAGCTACGAAAATACCCTTCATGAAGTGAAGGATTCCCTGGATTTGGAAGGAAAAAAGAAGCGCATCGAAGAGCTGGAGATGGAAATGGAAGCACCCGGCTTCTGGGACGATCCGGATTCCTCCAACCGCAAGATGAAAGAGCTCAAAAATTTAAAGGATACTGCGGAGCTGTGCAATAAGCTGGAAACGCAGTATTCCGATATCGAAACCCTGATTGAGATGGGGCACGAGGAAGAGGATCCGGATATGGTAGAAGAAATCCGGGGCGAATTGGATGAGTTTATCGAAGAGCTGGATGAGCTGCGTATCAGCACGCTGCTGTCCGGCGAATATGATAAGGATAATGCGATCTTAAAGCTCAATGCGGGCGCAGGCGGCACAGAGAGCTGCGACTGGTGCGGCATGCTGTACCGTATGTATACCAGATGGGCGGAGAAAAAGGGCTTTTCCGTGGAAGTTCTGGACTATCTGGACGGCGAAGAAGCGGGCATCAAGTCCGTTACCTTCCAGGTAAACGGCGAGAACGCTTACGGCTATCTGAAATCGGAAAAAGGCGTACACCGTCTTGTCCGGATTTCCCCCTTCAACGCCCAGGGAAAGCGCCAGACCTCCTTCGTATCTCTGGATGTTATGCCGGATATCGAAGAAGATCTGGATATTGAGATCAACCCGGAGGATCTGCGCATTGATACCTACCGAAGCAGCGGTGCAGGCGGTCAGCATATCAACAAAACCTCTTCTGCGATCCGTATCACGCATCTGCCGACAGGTATCGTGGTACAGTGTCAGAATGAGCGTTCTCAGTTCCAGAACAAGGATAAGGCGATGCAGATGTTGAAGGCGAAGCTGTATCTGTTAAAGCAGGAAGAAAACGCCGAGAAGCTTTCTGACATCCGTGGCGAGATCAAGGATATCGCATGGGGCAACCAGATCCGTTCCTATGTCCTGCAGCCTTATAAGCTGGTGAAGGACCTTCGGACAAATCAGGAGGTTGCAAATGCAGACGGCGTACTGGACGGCGGCCTCGATCCCTTCATCAACGCATATCTGAAGTGGATCAACACAAAGGATAAAGCGACGGAAGAATAAAAAGAGTATAAAGAAACCGGACACCGACTCCCGGCTGAGCAATCAGTCAGGAAGTAGGTGTCCGGTTTTTTACGCTTCAGCGCTTTTTAACGATACCAGCTCAAGATAGAAGTAGGCATAGGTTTGCTTCTGATAAGGATACACATACAGCAGTCCGATGCCGCAGGTTAAGAACCCGCCCATTAGCCAGGGCAGGAAGCTTACCATCAGGAGGAAATACTGCCATTTGTGGCCTTTCATGAGCCTCCTGGAGCGTTTTAAGCATTCCTTTGCACTCAGCTCGGGAAAGTCCAGCATGATGAAGAAAACCTGGGAATACAGCGTTTTTACATACAGCACAAAGGGCAGGAAAACGATGCTGATCCCTGCTGCAGCATAGAGATAAACCATATTCACGCGACCGGATTGCAGGTACAGGCTGAAAAGAAGCGACGGCACGATTTCCGGGATACATAACAGCAGGGACAAAACGAGCTGAATCTGGATGGCCTTTAACGGCTCATGCCAAAAGCCAGAGAAAATGCCGCCCGCATAGACCGGCTGATGGCAGGAATTGCTCAGAAACAGTCCTGTGATGCCGACCTGGAAAATCCCAAAGAAAACACTGATGGCAAAGGTGACGGCATAATACAAAATTGTACCAAAGGGCGGATGCACCTGAATCAATCCGGAGGGAGCCGTGATAATATACTGCAAAATAGCGAGAGAAAGAAAGGCGCTGGAGAGCGGCATATAATGTCCAAGCAGGGATGCGCGCGCTTTTCCCTTCAGGACAGACCTCTTTAACGGGGAGGCTGTGCCGGTGGTTGTAGTCTGATCATTCATTTGTAGGTTACCTCTCAGTCATGTAAGCTTTCGGGAAGTTCGATCCCGTATTCGTTCAGAATCTCGTCAAAGGTCAGACCGGTCATTTGCTCGTAGGTGTCATTGACCATTGTCCAATACTGCTGTTTTGCATCGGAGTTGGAAAAGACAATAAAAAAAGAAAACCCACCGACAGCAATATTGATGAGGAGTGCACTGCAGGCGACGATGACACCTGCGAGGGCGTGATTGGACATGGAGGTGTTCCCTCGGGACAACAGCCCAAACATGATGGACAGGATCGCGAGAAAGATCGGAATGACAATTGTCATCGTAAGGGTGCTGGCGAGCGCAGCGATGGCGAGAACCAGCGAAAACGTCGCAAAGCCGTTGCGCTTTGGCTGAGGTTTCAATTCCATAATATAGTCTCCGTTCTGGGAAAAATGCAGTCGATGAAATGCCTGCACTTTCCGCGTTCTTTTAAGATATTCTAACATTTTTTATGGTAAGATTCAAGTTTTTGAAAAAAAGTGTTGACAATTCGAGGAAAAGAAGGTAAAATAATTTTTGTTGTGAGGGACACGAAGTCCTGAACAAGAAAAATGTGCGCGTAGCTCAGCTGGATAGAGCGTCTGACTACGGATCAGAAGGTCGGGAGTTCGAATCTTCTCGCGCACGCGACTGGAACCGGAATGTGAAAGCATTCCGGTTTTTTATCGTATAAGAAACTTTTTTCTATACGATAAAAAGGCTCCGCTAGGATGCGCACTCGGAGCAAGGGTAGATGATTGTCGAAGCAACCGCGCCTCGGCGCGAGAATGTGCGGAACACATTCTGGTTTTCACAAAAACTGTCCATGACAGGAAGTGAGGGAGAAGCTTATGATTCCATCGAGAGAAAAAGCAGAACAACTGCTGCAGGAGGGACTGCAGAAAAATCCCGGACCGTGGGGCGACCACTCCAAAACGGCGGCGCATTGCGCGGAAAAAATTGCAGCCGCGTGTGGTGACCTTGATCCGGAAAAAGCGTATGTGCTGGGACTTTTGCACGACATCGGGCGGACATTTGGCGTGAGACATTTAGGACACGTTTCGGACGGCTATTCTTATATGAAGAAGATCGGCTGCGACGAGGTGGCGAAGGTGTGCCTGACGCATTCCTTTGCGACGCAGACGCTGGAGGAATATATCGGAAAATGTGACGTTTCGGAGGACGAGTTGTCCCTGATCCGGACAGAGTTGGAAAAATCGGTTTACGATGATTACGACCGGTTGGTTCAGCTGTGCGACAGTATTGCCGGAGCGGAGGGCGTGCTTGACATAGAAGAGCGGATGTTGGACGTCAAAAGGCGTTATGGCTTCTATCCGCAGGAAAAATGGGACGCGCATATCGGACTGCGGCGGTATTTCGAAGAGAAAATGGGGCGGGATGTTTACGAGGTCTGCGAAAAGGAAACCTATGATCCGAAAAAGTGCTGAGCGGACGACAGCCGTGGGGAAAAATTCCCCGACCGGGGATAAAAATTTTTTTCAGGAGAATCTGTGTGTATAATTTACCCGCAGGGTGCTGATACTAGTGTCTGTAAACGCAGGAGAGACAGTGATGGCAGCAGGGATGGACAGCCTTTCTTGCGCGACAAATATCATCTGCCGCATTTTATGGAAAACAAAAGCGGCGAAAACAGGAGGGCACTATGGCCAAGAACGATTACACACAGAAACAGACCAACAAGAATAATTCTGAAAATACTCAGAAGAACCAGAGCAAGAACAGCACCAAGGAAAGCACTTCTGACTGCAAGGACAAGAACAATCAGTAAGTGAGCCTTTGAAGGCTGTGATGCAGACGAAAAGAGAAGCCGGTGCAGAACGGATGAAAATCCGGGAGCGCCGGCTCCTTTTTGGGTGGAAAGAAATTTCGGCGCGTTTTCCTTGACAGTCCACAGAAAATGCCCGTACAATAAAAAGAACGAGAAATCAAAGAAAAGGTGCCGGGGCAAGGATGCCTGCGCGTAAATGTCGAGGCAAAGCTGCCGTGGTATAAATGCCGGAGTAATGCTGCCCGTGCACCGATAGAAATGGAAGAAAAAATGAGAAAAATGGAATTGATTGCACCGTGTCATTTCGGTCTGGAGGCGGTTCTTCGACGGGAAATCACGGATCTTGGATATGAAATCAGCGAAGTGGAGGACGGCAGAATTACGTTTCTCGGCGACGAGGAAGCGGTCTGCCGTGCCAATATTTTTCTGCGGACGGCGGAGCGTGTGCTGATCAAGGTCGGCAGCTTTCATGCGGAGACCTTTGAAGAGCTGTTTCAGGGCACGAAAGCGCTGGAATGGGAAAGCTACATCCCGGCGGACGGAAAATTTTGGGTGGCAAAGGCTGCCAGTGTAAAGAGCAAGCTGTTCAGCCCGTCGGATATTCAGTCTATCATGAAAAAAGCGATGGTAGAACGTTTGAAAGGTGTATACAAGGTCAGCTGGTTTCCGGAGACCGGAGCACCGTTCCCGGTACGGGTTTTTCTGAAAAAAGATGAAGTGACTGTGGGATTGGATACGACCGGGGAATCCTTACATAAAAGAGGCTATCGCAAGCTGACAGCAAAAGCTCCGATCGCGGAGAATCTTGCGGCGGCTTTGATTATGCTGACGCCCTGGAAAGCGGATCGGATTTTGGTAGACCCGTTCTGCGGAAGCGGCACGATCCCTATCGAAGCAGCGATGATGGCGGCGAATATGGCGCCCGGCATGAACCGGGAGTTCACCGCGGAAGAGTGGGGACATTTTATTGACCGCAAATGTTGGTATCGCGCATCGGACGAAGCGCAGGATCTGGTCGATCTGGATGTAAAGACGGATATTCAGGGTTACGATATTGATGCTGAAATGGTTAATATTGCACGGGAAAATGCAAAACTCGCAGGCGTGGATCATCTGATCCATTTTCAGCGCAGACCGGTTGCAGAGCTTTCCCATCCGAAAAAATACGGCTTCCTGATTACGAATCCGCCCTACGGTGAACGTCTGGAGGATAAAAAGGACCTTCCGGCGCTGTACCGGACGCTTGGCGAACGCTATGCACAGCTGGATGACTGGTCGATGTATCTGATTACTTCTTATGAAAATGCACAGCAGGACATCGGGCGCAAGGCGGACAAGAATCGCAAAATCTACAACGGTATGATGAAGACCTATTTTTATCAGTATCAGGGGGCAAAACCGCCGAAGAGAGCAAAGCAGGAAGGGCAGGCAAAAAGATGAAGCAGATCATTTTTGCAACGGGAAATGCAGGGAAAATGAAAGAAATCCGGGAGATTCTGGACGGAACCGGATGGAACGTGCTGTCGTTAAAGGACGCGGGCATCGACACGGAAATCGAAGAAAACGGCACAACCTTTGAAGAAAACGCAAAGATCAAGGCAGAGGGCATCCGAAACTGGTGTCTGGAAAACGGGATTCCGGGCTGCAGCAGGATTTCGGCGAAAGAAATTATTGTGCTTGCGGATGATTCCGGACTGGAAATCGACTGGCTGGGCGGAGAGCCGGGCATTTATTCTGCGCGCTATATGGGGCATGAAACCTCTTACCGTGAAAAAAACGCCAACCTCATCAGCCGTCTGGACGGCGTCCCGAAAGAAAAGCGCACAGCACGTTTTGTCTGTGCTATTGCAGCAGCCCTGTCGGACGGAAACAGTCTTGTGACGCGAGGAACGATCGAGGGCTATATCGGCTGGGAAGAGTGCGGCAGCAACGGATTTGGATATGACCCGATTTTTTATCTGTACGAAAATGATAAATCCACGGCGGAGCTTTCCGCGGAGGAAAAAAATGCGATCAGTCACCGGGGAAAGGCGCTGCGTCAGATGAAAAAGATGTTGGAAGAGCAGAAATAGGGCGGTGCCGGATGGAGAAAACAGATGAAGATACTGATCGTCAGTGATACACACAGAAGAGACGGGAACCTGACCCAGGTGCTCGATATGGTTGGACAGATCGATCTTTTGATCCACTGCGGGGACGTGGAGGGGAGTGAAGCGTTTATCAAAAGCATCGCAGGCTGTCCGGTGCATATGGTAGCGGGAAACAACGACTTTTTTACGGATCTTGCACAGGAAGAGGAATTTGAGATCGGCAAATATAGGGTCTGGCTGACCCATGGACATCATTATTATGTGTCGGTTGGGACAGAAGCGATTCTGGAAGAAGCGGAGAGCCGGGGCGTCGATATCGTGATGTTTGGACATACGCACCGCCCGTTGATTTTTACAGATCCGCAGACGAACGTGACGGCAATCAACCCGGGCAGCATTTCCTACCCACGGCAGGAGGGCAGACGACCGTCCTATGTCCTGATGGAGCTGGATCGGGAGGGCAATGCCCATTATCATCTGAGCTATTTGTAAGAGGCCGAGGCACAGCGCCATTCGCAATACAATAGAATGCACGCTCCGCGAACATTCTATTGTCATGAATCGCCTCTGCGAGGCTTTCCGCTGCTTCGCAGCTCCCTTTTGCTCATAGAGCGGCGCTCCGCTCCCTTCGTAGCTTCCCGTGCACAGATCCTCATGCAAGCATGGAATCTGTGCTCAGTAAGCTACGAGTGAACTGTTGAAAAAATAAAAATAAAAAATTTAAAAAAGTTGTTGACATATTGGAACTCTTTCTATATAATGAATCTTGCGTCA
Organism: Gallintestinimicrobium sp.; assembly: GCF_046968865.1. NCBI lineage: Bacteria > Bacillati > Bacillota > Clostridia > Lachnospirales > Lachnospiraceae > Gallintestinimicrobium > Gallintestinimicrobium sp. The sequence continues at coordinate 18,738 of NZ_JBKVPW010000028.1, forward strand.
CGGATAAGGCCTTTTAGTTAAGCGACGGGGTGTGGCTCAGCTTGGCTAGAGCGCCTGGTTTGGGACCAGGAGGTCGCA
>NZ_JBKVPW010000029.1:0-12388 GCF_046968865.1 Gallintestinimicrobium sp.
AGCGCGCCAGATTGTGGCTCTGGAGGCCCAGGGTTCGAATCCCTGTATCCACCTTCCTGGGCTATCGCCAAGCGGTAAGGCACAGGACTTTGACTCCTGCATTCGCCGGTTCGAATCCGGCTAGCCCAGCTTTTGATGCGGACGGATGACGCCCGTAATTTAATTTTATGGAGCACTAGCTCAGTCGGTAGAGCACCTGACTTTTAATCAGGTTGTCGGGGGTTCGAATCCCCCGTGCTTCACTCCAAAGAGACCTGAAGAGTCAGGTCTCTTTTTTGTTGTATGGGAAACTTCGTTTCTATACGATAAAAAACGCTCTACGGGGACGCATAAGCGGCGGAGCGGAAGAAAGTCGCTTTTGTGATCCGCCGCAGGCAGAGCATGTATCAGGGCACAAGTTTTTTCAAGTCGTATGGAAACATCTATTTGGGAGGAAATCATTATGCTGCGCAATATCGATCTGGATGAAATTTCGGACGGAAAACTGTATACAGCGGGAGATCTTGCGAAGGTCGGCTGTCAGGACTGCGAGGGGTGCTGCGATTGCTGCTGTCAGATGGGGGATACGATTATTTTAGACCCGCTGGACGTCTGGCAGCTGATGCAGGGACGCGGCAAAAGCTTTGAACAGCTTCTGGATGAAAGTCTGGATCTGCATGTACAGGACGGTGTAATTTTGCCGAACCTGAAAATGGCGGGGGAAAAGGAGCAGTGCGTATATTTGAACGAAAAAGGACGTTGCAGCATCCATCCGTTCCGCCCGGGCATTTGCCGGCTGTTTCCGCTGGGGCGTTTTTATGAAAACGGGAGCTTCCGATATTTTTTACAGACAAAAGAGTGCAGCAGGGAAAACCGCACAAAGCAGAAAATCCGCAAATGGATCGATATGCCGGAATTTGGTCGTTATGAGACGTTTGTGGCGGACTGGCATTTTTTTGTGCGTAGGCTGCAGGATCGCCTGATGCAGCAGTCCGATATGGAGGCAGCGCAGAGGATCAATCGCTACATTTTGCAGGAATTTTATTTCCGGGGCTGGGATGCAGAACAGAATTTTTACGATCAGTTCTCAGAACGATTGAAAAAAGCACAAAAAGTGCTTGCATAAATCGAACATACGTACTATCATAAAACTACAGACAGAACAAATGTTCGAATAAATCAAACGAAATTCAGGAACCTCTGTCTGCGGAATGGAGTACAGGATGAGGATCATGCAGGAAATGTCCCTGATGGAGAAGCTGAATATTCTGAGCGATGCGGCGAAATATGACGTTGCCTGTACGAGCAGTGGGAGCAATCGCAGGGGTGATGGAAAAGGGATCGGCAACACGGTAAACGCGGGAATCTGTCACAGCTTTTCAGCGGATGGAAGATGCATCAGCCTGCTGAAGATTCTGTTTACCAACGAATGTATTTATGATTGCAAATACTGTCAGAACCGGCATTCCAACGACGTGCCGCGGGCGTCGTTTACGCCGGATGAAGTCTGTCGCCTGACGATCGAGTTTTATCGCCGTAATTATATCGAAGGACTTTTCCTAAGCTCCGGGATTATACGGAATCCGAATGTGACGATGGGGCTTTTGTATCAGACGATTTATAAGCTGCGCACGCAGTATCATTTCCAGGGCTATATCCATGTCAAAGCGATTCCGGGGGCGGATCCGGAACTGATCCGGCTGACGGGATTTTTGACGGACCGCATGAGTATCAATCTGGAGCTCCCGACGGCGGAGGGCTTATCGCGCCTTGCACCGAACAAGCACCGCAAGACGATCCTGACGCCGATGCGGCAGATTCAGAACGGGATTTCTGTGAGCAAACAGGAGGTGGCGCTTTACCGGCATGCCCCGGAATTTGTTCCGGCTGGACAGTCTACGCAGATGATTATCGGCGCGACACCGGAGCATGATTATGAAATTTTGTCTGTGGCAGAGAGCTTGTATCGCAAATTTGATTTAAAACGAGTATTCTATTCCGCATTTGTAAAAGTCAATGAGGATAAAGACCTTCCGGCGCTGCAGGGAGGTCCGCCGCTTCTGCGGGAACACCGGCTGTATCAGGCAGATTGGCTGCTTCGTTTTTACGGCTTTGAGGCAGGGGAGCTTTTAAGCGAGAAGAATCCGGACTTTAATCTGTTTTTAGACCCGAAGGCAGACTGGGCGCTGCGGCATCTGGAACAGTTTCCTGTGGAGGTCAACTGCGCTTCCTATGAAGAGCTTTTGCGCGTGCCCGGGATCGGTGTCAAAAGCGCCCGCAGGATTGTTCAGGCGCGCAGAAGCAGCCGCCTGGAGTATCAGCATCTGAAAAAGATTGGTGTCGTTTTGAAGCGTGCGATTTATTTTATCACCTGCAACGGCAGACAGATGTATCCACTTCGAATTGAGGAAAACTTTATTACGCGGCAGCTTCTCGGCATCCGGGAAAATCTCCCGTTTGAAAAGGATGGTGTAACGTATCAGCAGCTGTCTTTATTTGATGATCGGAACTTCGGCTACGATGGGAAGCAGCTGGTACAGCCGGAAAGCGTCTGGAGGGGCGCAGCGGGGTGAAACCGAGAACCGGGGGGAGAAGCGCGGCGAGCCGAAAAGTTCTGTATGGGAAGGAGACGATGGTTTGACCGAATCTGATGTGGGGGAAAACGAAATGGAAGAGCTGATTCTGATATGCGAGGACTCGGTCGAAGGGATACTTACTGCAATTTATCGGATTTATGAATGGAAGCTTTGCGGCAAACGTGTTAAAATTCAAACAGGTGCATCGGATTTATGTCTGTTTACCCAGTACCGGGAGGTAATGCCGGATGCAGAGTGCGCGGCGAAGGTAGCACGAACCCTGCGGAGACGTTTCGGAGAGCAGGCATGGGAAGCGATCAGCTATGCGCTGGCGTCAGAGGAAGCCGACAAGAGTCAGGCAGTTTATGAGACGGTTGCAGCTGGTCTGTCCGGTCGGATCCGGGGACCGCTTTTACAGGCACTTGCAGAGCCATGTATCCATCGGGTGTTTGCACTGAGCCGGAGTGTACACAGGGTGCGGGAAAGAGTGCTTCAGTTTCTTCGGTTTCAGGAGATCACCGGCGGAATTTTATATGGGGAGATTGCGCCGGATGCAGACGTTCTTGCGCTTGTTATGCCGCATTTTGCAGACCGTTTCCCGTTGGAGAATTTTGTGATTCTGGATGAACGCAGGGCAGCAGCAGGAATCCATCCGGCTGGAAAAACGTGGTTTTTGACAAAGCTTTCAAAGCAGGAGTTGGATACACTGCAGCAGGCCGGACAGCAGAAGGATGAGAACGAACAGGAGATCGAAGTGCTGTTTCAGAGCTTTTGTCGGTCCCTTTCAATCCTTGAGCGGCAAAATCAACCCCTGCAACAACAGCTGGTGCCGTTAAAGTATCGGATGCACATGACGGAATTTCAGAAAAAATAAGGCAAAAGCATGTGGAGGATACAGTGTCGTGGAGATCAAGGTTTCAGTAAGAGGACTGGTGGAGTTTTTGCTTCGCACAGGGGATATTGACAATCGCAAAAAATCTGCCCCGGACGACGCTATGGCGGAGGGAAGCCGAATTCACCGCATGATCCAGAAAAAGATGGGTTCCAGTTACCATGCAGAGGTTATGCTGCGTTATCGCAGAGACTGCGGGGAATATGATCTTGTCGTAGAGGGCAGGGCAGATGGGATTATCGATTCCGATCCCGTTGCAGTTGACGAGATCAAGGGGACGTATCGGGATTTGTCCCGGATGAAGGAGCCGAATCCGGTGCATTTGGCCCAGGCAAAATGTTATGCCTGGATGTATGGGCAGGAGCATGGAAAAGAGCGGATGGAGGTCAGTATGACCTACTGCAATATAGAGACAGAAGAAATCCGCTATTTCAAGTTTGTGTATGAGATGTCAGATCTGGAAGAATGGTTTGACAGTTTGCTGCAGGAGTATCGGAAGTGGTCAGATGCAGACATTGCCTGGAAGAAACTTCGTCAGGATTCCATTCACAGCCTGTCCTTTCCGTTCCCGTACCGGGAGGGACAAAAAGAGCTGGTCACGCATGTTTATCATACGATCTGCCACAGCAGAAAACTGTTTATCGAAGCACCGACCGGGGCGGGTAAGACGATTTCGACGGTGTTTCCGGCAGTCAAGGCAGTCGGGGAAGGAAAGGCGGATCGGATTTTTTATTTGACAGCGAAGACGATTGCCCGGACAGTCGCGGATCGTACGTTCGACCTTTTGCGGGAGCGCGGATTGCATTTTAAGACGGTGGTGCTGACGGCACGGGATAAAATCTGCTTTATGGAAGAATCGGAATGCAATCCGGACTCCTGTCCTTATGCAAAGGGACATTTTGACCGGATCAACGATGCGATTTTTGAATTGATGACGACAAAGGAGCATTACAGCCGGGAAGAAATCGAGGCCTGTGCTCAGAAATATAAGGTTTGCCCCTTTGAGCTGGGGCTGGATATGAGCCTGTTTTCCGATGGTATTTTGTGCGATTACAATTATGTCTTTGATCCGCATGTCTATCTGCGGCGCTTTTTCGGAGAAGGTGCAGGCAGAGAGCAGTATCTGTTTCTGATTGATGAGGCGCATAATCTTTTGGAGCGTGGTCGGGAAATGTACAGCGCTCAGTTATATAAAGAAGATTTCTTGACCTTGAAAAAGACTGTGAAGGCATTTTCTCCTCGCATGGAGAAGCTTTTGGATAAGTGCAATCGTGAGCTGCTTTTCCTGAAACGCGAATGCGGGGACTGGTGTATTGTGGAGGAGATAGATGCGTTCGTACAGGCACTTTTGCGGTTGTCGCCCTGTATGGAAGACTATCTCGAAAATCACGATGACAGCCCGGTTCGGCGGGAGATTCTGGACTTCTATTTTGAAATCAGTCATTTTCTGCAGATTTATGAGCTGATGGATCAGAAATATGTTGTGTATACAAAGCTGGATGAAGATGGACGCTTTTTGTTGCGACTGTTCAATGTTGACCCGTCGACGAACCTCAAGGAGTGTCTGCAGCGTTCCGTCAGCAGTGTGTTGTTTTCCGCGACTCTGCTTCCGATCCAGTATTATAAAAAGCTTCTGGGCGGAGAGGCAGAGGATTATGAGGTCTACGCGAAGTCCGTTTTTTCGCCGGAGAAAAAGGGGCTGTTTCTGGCGGAGGATGTGACCAGCCGTTATACGAGGCGTTCCGACCGGGAATACGATAAAATCGCGAATTACATTCATCAAACCGTGTCGCAGCGGCATGGAAATTATATGGTTTTTTTCCCATCACACGTCTTTTTGCAGCAGGTGTATGAGCGTTATCTGAGGTGTTATGCGGTAAAAGACGATACAGAGTGTCTGGTACAGACCGAGCATATGGATGAGGCTGAGCGGGAGGCGTTTTTGCAGCGCTTTGAGGGAAATCCCGGAATGAACCTGTCTGATATTATCCATATGGAAATCGAAGTGGAGGAAGAAAGCAGTCTGGTTGGCTTTTGCGTGCTGGGTGGGATTTTTTCCGAGGGGATCGATTTAAAGGAGGACAGTCTGATCGGCGCTCTGATTGTAGGAACCGGACTGCCGCAGGTCTGCACGGAACGGGAGATTATTCGGGGATATTTCGAAGAAAACGGAGAGAATGGTTTTGACTATGCCTACCGGTATCCCGGCATGAACAAAGTGCTTCAGGCGGCAGGCAGGGTTATCCGGACAGCGGACGACGTCGGAATCGTGGCGCTTCTGGATGACCGGTTCCTGACACCGGGCTACCGCAGGCTGTTTCCACGGGAATGGGAGCAGTTTGAGGTCGTCCGGGGAGAGAGCATCGGCAGCCGGGTGGAGAAGTTCTGGAACGACTGGTTATAGGACTACGCGTCTATCCGTCCGGCGCGCAGCCACGCGATTTCCCGGCGATAGGGCGGCAGCAGCTTTTTCGGGTTCTGCGGGTCAGGATACCAGGGCGTTTCGAGGATTTTGGGGATAGTCAAAAAATCAGGATGATGGACGATATGGCACAGCGGATCAAACCCGATCTGACCGGCACCGAGATCGGCATGCCGGTCCTTGGCGGCTCCCTTTTCGTTCTTGCTGTCGTTGATATGGAAAACTGCGATCTGGTCCTTGCCGAGAGTTTTGTCAAACTCATCCAGGACGAGATCGGGATTTGCTGCGAGATCATATCCGGCGTCGTGGACGTGGCAGGTGTCGAAGCAGACGCGCAGCCGGTCGGGAAAACGGACACCGTCATAGATTGCAGCCAGTTCTTCAAAGCGTTTGCCGATTTCGGAGCCTTTGCCGGCCATGGTTTCCAGGGCGATGCGGACCGGAGAAGGCTGGGAAAGCACTTCGTTTAAGCCTTCGATGATCTGATGGATTCCGGCGTCTGTTCCTGCACCGACGTGGGAGCCGGGATGCAGGATGAGCACGTCGCTGCCCATCGCTTCTGTCCGCTCGATTTCCTTTGCGAGAAATTCAACCGCGAGGGAAAAGACCTCCGGTTTTACGGTATTGGCGAGATTGATGATATAAGGGGCGTGGACGACGAAGCGGGTAATATTGTTCTGGCGCATCCGTTCCTGTGCCTGTGGGATGCAGAGCTCATCCACCGGTTTACGTCGTGTGTTCTGCGGCGCGCCGGTATAAAGCATAAAGGTATTGGCTCCGTAGGAAAGCGCTTCCTGGACGGAACCGTCCATCATAGATGTTCCGCTCATGCCCACATGGGAGCCGATCAGGAGCGGTTGGCAAGCTGTTTTGCCAGAGGGTTTACAAAGTGGATTCATAGGTTCTCCATTTCTGTAAAGATTTTTAAACGAGTGTGTAGTTTGACCGACGGATATCAGTATCATCGATATATTGTAGCATGAGTACAGAGTGGGAGAAAGTACAAAAAGGAGAATTTCAATGTCATCGCAGCAGCTGCAATTTTATGAACAGAAAATTATCAGCGATAAAGAGTTTCCAATCGAAGTATTTATGAACCGGGTTCAGGACAAATGCCAGTATTTCCACACACACTGGCATGAGCACATTGAGCTGCATTACGTTGTACATGGGGAGACGGATATTTTGCTCAATCAGACCAGGTATACCTTTCGACAAGGCGATCTTGCTGTCATTAACAGCAATGTCCTGCATGCCGGTTTTTGCAACGGAACCCCGGTAGAGGTGCTGGTTGTTATTTTTGAGCTGGACGAGCTGTCTGCGCAGGTAGCGGAAAAAAATATTTTGTTTCAGCCAATGATCTGTGCAGATACAAAGATACAGGAGCTCATGAGCCTGATCTATCAGGAACAGAATGAAAGAAGCCTTGGCTGGAAGCTTGCCTGTAAGGGAGCATTGCTGCAGCTGATCGCTTATCTGGTGCGCCGCTACGCAGAACAGATGCTGACGGATAAAGAGAGCTTAAAGCGTCGGAAAAATCTGGAGCGCCTGAACACGGTTGTCCATTATATTGAGGAAAATTATACGGACAGCATATCAAATGCACAGCTGGCTGAACTGATCCATGTCAGCGAAGACAGGTTTAACCATCTGTTTCGGGAGAGTATGGGGATGGCGCCGCTGCAGTATATGAATGAGGTGCGTCTAAAGAAAGCCATGCATCTGTTAAAAAGCGGAAATTATTCTGCGGCAGAGGTTGCGGATGCGGTCGGATTTTCGGATTACAATCATTTCGGAAGATTGTTCCGGCGGTATTATCAATGTACACCGATGGAAGCGGTGCGGGAATCCGAGGGCAAGAGTGCAAAGCGTCCGGGTAGAAGTGAAGGAATCAAAACCTTCGAAATCGGATCCATAAAAAAAGAAGATCCAGTGGATGTAAAATCGGAAAAAGAAAAGAAGAAATAGCAGAATCGTATGAGAGAGTAGCAAAGGAGGTCTATCTTTCTTTCGTTTTATTCATTAAAATGTGTAGCATAGAAACAAAATAAAAACAGTGATTGTTGGAAATGAATACAAAATGACGAATCTGATCAATGCTAAAGGAGGAAAATGCACATGAAATTAGGAGTATTGACGGTTGCCTTGGGCGATATGTCCCTGGATGCGGCATGTAAATTTTTGTCTGAACAGGGCGTACAGATGGTGGAGATCGGTTGCGGCGGCTTCCCTGGAACGGCGCACTGCAACGCGGCAGAGCTTCTGGCGGATGAAAATAAGCAGAAAGAGTTTTTAGACACAATTCACAAATATGGCTTGGAGATCAGTGCACTGAGTGCACACGGGAATGCAGTACATCCTGATAAAGCGATTGCAAAGAAATTCGATGAGGATCTGACCAATGCGATCCTGTTGGCAGAAAAGCTTGGTGTTCCGGTTGTAAATACGTTTTCCGGTTGCCCTGGCGGATCTCCGGAGGACAAGACTCCCAACTGGGTTACCTGTCCTTGGCCGGATGATTTTTCCGAGATTCTGGAATATCAGTGGAACGATGTTCTGATTCCTTACTGGAAAGAAAAGGTTGCTTTTGCAAAAGCGCATAACGTACATAAAATCGCACTGGAGCTGCATCCCGGCTTCTGCGTATACAATACAAGAAGTCTGTTAAAGCTGCGTGAGGCAGTTGGTCCGGAAATCGGCGCGAACCTGGATCCCAGCCACCTGATCTGGCAGGGAATGGATTTGATCGCAGTAATCAGAGAGCTTGGCAAGGCAAATGCGATTTTCCATTTCCATGCAAAAGACACCAAAGTGGATGCAATCAACACTGCAGTAAACGGCGTACTGGATACACAGCATTACAGCGAAGAACTGACTCGTTCCTGGATCTTCCGCTCTGTTGGTTACGGTCATGGCGAAGATTACTGGAAAGCGATCGCTTCCGAACTTCGTCTTGCAGGTTATGACTATGCGATCAGCATCGAGCATGAAGACAGCCTGATGTCTGGTAAGGAAGGACTGTTAAAGGCAATCGGATGCCTGAAGAATTCCCTGATCTTTGAGGACAGAGGAAATATGTATTGGGCATAACATGGAACTTCCGTCGGAAGTTCCAGCGAGTTACTGCGTAACCCGGCGTGTTTGCGAAAACAGTTCCGGATGGTTTTACCGAGTTGCTTTTGCAACTCGGCATATAGGCAGGGACGCAGAAGCGTCCTGCTGCGACAGAACAGAAAAGAGGAAAAGACATGAAACATAGACTTGCGATGGTCGGCTTTGGCGGAATGGCAGGCTGGCATTATGATTTGATTCAGAGAATTGACGACCTGGAAGTTGCAGGTATCTGGGATATTAAGGAAGAACGCAGAACCTATGCAGAAGGCAAGGGCATCCATGTATATAAAAGCGAAGAAGATCTGATGGCAGATCCGACTGTTGATATCGTACTGGTAGCAACTCCGAATGATGTTCATAAAGGTGTTGTCATTCGTGCCATGGAAGCTGGCAAGAACGCCGTTTCCGAGAAGCCTGTAACTCTTTGCTCTGCGGATCTTGCAGAAATGCGCGCGGCTGCGGAAAAGACCGGCAAATTCTTTACCGTACATCAGAATCGTCGTTGGGATGAAGATTTCCTGACGGTAAAGAATATCATGGCAGAAGGCAAGCTGGGCGAGATTTTCAGAATTGAATCCAGAGTACACGGTTCCAGAGGTATCCCCGGTGACTGGAGACAGGAAAAAGAGCATGGCGGCGGCATGGTGCTTGACTGGGGCGTACATCTTCTGGATCAGGCGCTGTTATTATATCCCGGCGTGAAGTTAAACACTGTTTATGCAACTCTGACCAATGTAACCAACCAGCTGGTTGACGACGGCTTTTCTGCAGACCTCGGGTTTGAAAACGGAGTGCATGTGCTGGTTGAGGTTGGCACGAGCAACTTTGTATCCCTGCCTCGCTGGTATGTATTAGGCGCTGACGGAACGGCTGTCATCCAGGATTTCGGCAGAGACGGCAAGATGGTATGTGCAACCGGTGTCAATGAAGGTGATGTTGTTCCGGTCATCACGGCAGCAGGCCTGACAAAGACCATGGCTCCGAGAAGAGAGGATACCATCCGCACAGAGGATCTGCCTTGGGCAGATAGTGACATCCGCGATTTCTACCGCAATGTAATGGCAGTGATCGAAGGAAAAGCAGAGAGCAGGATCAAGCTGGATGAGGTTGCAAGAGTTATGCGCCTGATGGAAGCAATTTTCGAATCTGCAGAAAAGAAACAGGTTATCAAATTCGAAGCCTGAAAACAGGGGAACAGTCGGAATGCCTGCAAAATGGGCGTTCCGACAGCATAGATAGAAGGAGAGGGATCCATGAGCAAAACATTACCGATTGCAGTACAGGTTTATTCGGTAAGGGAAGAGGCGGAGCGTGATTTTGCCGGCACAATGAAAAAGCTGGGTGAGATGGGCTACGACGGTGTAGAACTGGCAGGATTATATGGAAAAAGTGCAGAAGAGATCCGTGACAGCATAAAAGCGGCAGGACTGACTGCGATCAGTGCACATGTTTCCTATGACGAGCTGGCTGGAGATTTGGAAAAGACTCTGCAGGACTATGAAACCATCGGCTGCCGCTATATCGTAATTCCCTGGCTGGGGGAAGACCGCAGATTTGGAGCAGCTTTATATGAGGAAACAATAAAGGGAATCCCGGTGATTTCAGAGGGCTGTAAAAAACACGGCATGACGCTTCTGTATCACAATCACGATTTTGAATTTGCAAAGACACCGGACGGTACCTATGCGCTGGATCAGCTGTATGCAGAGGTTCCTGCGGATGTGCTGGGTGCAGAGCCGGACACCTGCTGGATCAAGGTTGGCGGACCGGATCCCAGCGAATGGTTGAAAAAATACAGCGGACGCTGCCCGCTGGTACATGTAAAGGATTTTCGGCGCAAAGCAGATGGCGTAGATCTGCTGGCACTGGGCGAAGGAGAACAGGATTTTCCGACTCTGGTAAAGACCGCAAAAGAGTGCGGTGCACAGTGGCTGGTTATTGAACAGGATGATCATCCCTACGGGACACCCATGGGAGATATGAAAAAAAGCCTTAATTATTTAAAAGAACTTGGAAAGGAGTCTGACATGACAAAAATTATTAAAGCAGGCGTAGTAGGCTGCGGCGGAATTGCAAACGGAAAGCATTTTCCCGCAATCAAGAAAAACGGAAAGATCGAGCTGGTTGCATTTTGTGACCTGATCAAAGAGCGGGCGGAGAAAGCAAAAGAAGAATACGGCACACCCGACGCAAGAGTTTATACCGATTATACAGAGCTGGTGAAAGAGGATGTGGACGTTGTCTACGTTCTGACTCCCAATAACGCACATGCACCGGTCAGCATTGCAGCAATGAAAGCCGGCAAGCACGTTATGTGTGAAAAGCCTATGGCAAAGACCTACGCAGAGGCAAAGGAAATGGTAAAAACCGCAAAAGAGACAGGTAAGATCCTGACCATCGGTTACCAGAACCGTTATCGTGCAGATTCCCAGTATTTAAAGAGTGCCTGCGAAGCAGATGAGCTGGGTGAGATTTACTATGCAAAGGCTCATGCGATTCGCAGAAGAGCCGTTCCTACCTGGGGCGTATTTATTGATGAAGAAAAGCAGGGCGGCGGTCCCCTGATCGATATCGGTACCCATGCACTTGACCTGACACTGTGGATGATGAACAACTACGAGCCCGCAAGCGTAACCGGTTCTACCTACCGTAAGCTGGCAGACCAGACTCAGACCGGCAATGCATGGGGTGACTGGGATCCTAAGAAGTTCACTGTAGAAGATTCTGCATTCGGCTTCATCAAGATGAAGAATGGCGCGACCATCGTTCTGGAAGCTTCCTGGGCATTAAATTCGTTGGATGTGGATGAAGCAAAGACCAGCCTGTGCGGTACCAAAGCAGGCGCTGATATGAAGGATGGTCTTCGCATCAACCGCGTACATCACGGACGTCAGTGTGTAGAAAAACCCGACTTAGGTGCAGGCGGTGTTGCTTTCTACGATGGCACAGAAGAAAAACCCGCAGATATCGAAGCAGAAGTTTTCTACAATGCAGTAACCAAGGGCACTCCTCTGACTGTAGAACCGGAGCAGGCTCTGGTTGTTACACAGCTGCTGGAAGCAATTTATGAATCTGCAAAGACTGGCAAGACCATTTACTTTGACTGATTCTAGAAGTAAACAATAGAATGCACGCTCCGCGAACATTCTATTGTCATGAATAATAGAATGCACGCTCTGCAAGCATTCTATTGTCATGAACCTTTTTATGCCAAAATAAATCTGGGGCAAGACGATAAAAATTTCGTGTGAAACGTAATTTATTATTGTTTACTTAAGGATATGCTGTTGATAAAATAAATTCAATCGACAGTTGATAAACAGTTTTACTATGTTTGATGGAGGAGAAAAAAGTTTGAAACAAAGAAGTAGAGGTTATCCGAGAAAAATAGATCATAACAAATGA
>NZ_JBKVPW010000030.1:0-12139 GCF_046968865.1 Gallintestinimicrobium sp.
GAGTGTACAAGAACTTGTGAGTAGCGTATTGTTTACAATCGCCAAAGCATACACATTGAAGCAGTAAGAAGTATCCGCAAGGACTTCAATTTCTCCATGTGTTTGAGTATATTTAAACATATTTTGAGTGGCAGCAAAGCTTCATGAACAGCAACAGTACACGCAATCCTTCCGGAAAAACAGCCTTTCTCGGTGTCATGACCGCGGCGGCACTGATGCTTTCCTATATAGAATCGCTGTTTATCCTTGTCCCGGGCATCCCGGGGATTAAACTGGGATTTGCGAATCTGGCAGTGGTATTGTGTCTGTATCGCTATGGCTGGAAGGAAGCCCTTTTTCTGAATGCGGTTCGGATTGCACTGGCAGCATTTTTGTTCGGGAGTATGTTTACGATGTTATACAGCCTGGCGGGGGCGGCATGTGCGTTTGCTGCGATGGTGCTTGCAAAACGCCTGAAGCTGTTTTCTGTCGTCGGCGTGAGCGTCCTTGGCGGCGTGTGCCATAATCTGGGGCAGCTGGCGGTGGCGGTCGCAGTGCTCGGAGGCAGCTGGGCAGGCTGGTATCTGCCGTGGCTTATGCTGGCAGGCTGCGTGACCGGGATTTTTATTGGCGTGTGCGCAGGGGCGGTCAACCGGGCGCTGCCGCCGCAGAGATAGGATACGGCAGAGGGAGAACACATGATTGCATATTTAAACGGCATACTCGCCGAAATCGAAGAAGAAAATATTGTAATAGAAGTAAACGGTATTGGCTATAATGTCCGAATTCCGGCGGGAATGGCGGGACGGCTTCCCCAGATCGGAGAAGTGGTTAAACTCTATACCTATACAAGCGTCCGGGAGGATGCGATCGGGCTGTATGGATTTTTGAGCCGGGACGACTTAAATATGTACCGGCAGCTGATTACGGTCAGCGGAATCGGGCCAAAGGGCGGTCTTTCGGTGCTCTCTGCGATGAGCGCAGACGAGCTTCGAATGGCAGTGATTTCCCAGGATGCAAAGGCGATTGCAAAAGCGCCCGGCGTTGGGACCAAAACCGCGCAGCGGATTATTTTGGAGTTAAAGGACAAGATTTCGTTAGAGGATACCGCAATGATGCGGGAGGTCAATCAGGTTCCGCAGGGCAGTATGCTGACGGGCAAAAGCCAGGCACAGACAGAAGCGGTAGAGGCACTGACGGCGCTTGGATATTCCCCGTCAGAAGCGCTGCGCGCGGTAAAGGCGGTGCTGCAGGAAACTCCGGATCTGGATGTGGAAGCCCTGTTAAAGGCGGCCCTGAAAAAAATGTTCTAAAAAGAAACCGACAAGCAGGATGTTTTACCTGCGGCAGGCACAAAAGCGCCATGCTTTTTTCACCTGCTGCAGCGTGATCAACGGTAGAATGGAGGCAACATGCCAAGAGTCATCGAGACGAATCTGACGGAGGAAGATAAAAAGATCGAGAAAACATTGCGTCCGCAGTGTCTGGACGATTATATCGGTCAGGAAAAAGCGAAGTCGACCTTAAAAATTTATATCGAAGCGGCAAAGCAACGCCATGATTCGCTGGATCACGTCCTGTTTTACGGACCTCCCGGTCTTGGAAAGACGACGCTAGCGGGGATTATCGCCAACGAAATGGGCGTCAACATGAAGGTAACCAGCGGTCCGGCGATCGAAAAGCCCGGCGAAATGGCTGCAATTCTGAACAATCTGCAGGAGGGTGATCTTCTGTTTGTCGATGAAATTCATCGCTTAAACCGTCAGGTGGAGGAAGTGCTTTACCCTGCAATGGAGGATTTTGCAATCGATATCATGATCGGAAAGGGAAGCACAGCGCGTTCTGTGCGTCTGGACCTGCCGCATTTTACGCTGGTGGGCGCGACGACGAGGGCGGGACTTTTAACAGCGCCGCTTCGGGATCGCTTCGGGATGATCCACCATATGGAATTTTATACGGAGGATGAGCTGAAGCTGATTATCAAGCAGTCGGCAAAGGTTCTGAACGTAAAAATCGAGGATGCGGGGGCGACGGAGCTTGCGCGCAGAAGCCGCGGGACGCCGCGTCTGGCAAACCGGATTTTGAAGCGGGTGCGCGATTTTGCGCAGGTCAAATATAACGGCGTGATTACGGAAACGGTGGCGCACACCGCCCTCGACCTGATGGATGTGGATACGCTCGGTCTGGATCGGGTGGATCGAAACATTCTTGTGACGATCATCGAAAAGTTTGGCGGCGGTCCGGTCGGACTGGACACGCTGGCAGCGTCGATCGGAGAGGATGCCGGTACGATCGAGGATGTTTATGAACCGTATCTTTTGATGAAAGGACTGATTGACCGCACGCCGCGCGGACGAGTTGCGACGCAGATTGCTTATACACATCTGGGACTTTAACGCTTGCAATTGGTGCTTTTTGCCCTTATAATGAAAAAGAATCGAACAGCGTTTTTTGAGTTCTGGCAACAGAGTGCGTACAAAATGTAGATGCTGTTGCTGACAGCGCTGTTCAGAAAGCGCGGATACGCGATACGAAAGGGTAGACAGTCATGGCGGTCAAGACAGATACAGAAGTGATCATCGGAGGCAGGGTGCTGACGCTCAGCGGCTACGAAAGCGAAGAATACCTGCAGAAGGTGGCTTCTTATATCAATAATAAACTGGCAGAATACAACCGGGTGGAAAGCTTTCGCCGTCAGCCGGCGGATATCCAGAACATTTTAGTGGAATTGAACATTGCGGACGATTATTTTAAGGCGAAAAAGCAGATCGAGGAGCTGGAGGAAGAAGCAGCTTCCAAGGAAAAAGAACTGTATGACTTAAAGCACGAGCTGATCGCTTCCCAGATCAAGCTGGATAATACGGAAAAAAGCCTGCGGACGCTGCAGCAGGATCAGCAGGAAAGTTCCAGACAGATCGTGCGCCTGGAAACCGAGATCCGCGGAATGAAGGATAAAAAGTGACAGAACACATGTTCTGCGATTGTTCTATTGTCTTGAATTAAAGGAAACAGACGGTCAGGCTGTCAGCGATGACAGCCTGTTTCTTTATCGTATTGGAAACTTGTTTCCAATACGATAAAGACGCTCCGCGGAGATCGCACTGCGGCGGAATGGAAGAATGTCGCTTGCGCGACCCGCCGCAGGCGGAGAATGTGCCTCGGCACATTCTGAATCATATTTTCTTTATCAATGGAGGAAGAGGATGGAAGAATACAGAGGCGAGCTTTTGGCTCCTGCCGGAACTATGGACTGCTTAAAGGCAGCGATTGCAGCGGGTGCGGACGCCGTGTATCTGGGTGGACAGCGGTTCGGTGCGCGGGCGTTTGCCGGAAACTTTTCCAGGGAAGAGCTGTTAGAGGGACTTTCCCTCGCCCATCTGTGGAATCGGAAAATCTATTTAACTGTCAATACGCTGACAAAGCAGGACGAGCTTTCAGGACTTTGCGACTGGATCGCACCGTTTTATGAGGCGGGGCTGGACGGCGTCATCGTTCAGGATATGGGTGTTTTGGAGAAGCTGCGTAAAAATTTTCCCGGCATGGAGCTGCATGCCAGCACGCAGATGACGGTGACGGAGAGCAGAAGTGCCCTGTTTTTAAAATCGTTGGGTGTCTGTCGGATTGTCCCGGCGAGGGAATTGAGCCTGGAAGAAATTCGCCTGTTAAAAGAGCAGACCGGTCTGGCAATGGAAGTATTTATCCATGGAGCCTTGTGCTATTGCTATTCCGGACAGTGCCTGTTTTCAAGCTTTCTGGGCGGAAGAAGCGGAAACCGGGGACGCTGTGCGCAGCCATGCAGACAGCCCTATACGGTGCTTGAACAGGAAGCAGGAGGGGGCAGGATGGGCGGAAAAAGTCAGCAAAAACCTCCGGCATATCCGCTGAGCTTAAAAGATCTCTGTGTGCTGCCGTTTTTACCGGAGTTGATGGATGCAAAAATCGATTCCTTTAAAATAGAAGGGCGGATGAAGAGCCCGGAATATGTTGCCGGCGTTACTGCAATCTACCGCAAATATATGGATTTGTATCTGACAGATCGGGAGCATTGGCAAATCGATCCGAAGGATCAGGAGCTTTTGGCAAAGCTCTACGTTCGTTCGGAAACCGGCGGCGGATATTATCACAGGCATAACGGCAGAGAAATGCTGACGTTGGAAAAACCCGGATATCTGGCATGTCCACAGGAAATTTTGGAACGGGTGCATGGGATGATGGAGGATGGCAAGCTGCAAAAGCCAGTCAGCTTCCATGCGGCAATCCGTCCGGGCGAGCCGATCAATTTAACAGCGTCCTGCGAAGGCATTTCGGTTCAAAAAGAAGGCACAGTCGCACAGCCGGCACAGAAGCACCCACTGGCAGAGGATGATGTCGTCAAGCAGCTCAAAAAGACCGGCGGCTCATTCTACGGGGCAGATGATATTTCCGTAGAGCTGGACGGAGACAGCTTTGTCCCGGTTTCTGCGCTCAACGAGCTGCGTCGGGAAACGCTGGATGCGTTGACGGAGAAACTGCAGGATCGACAAAAAAGAACATATGTTCCGAAATACGGCCGGGAAGCAGAAACAGCGCAGTCCGAGGCCGGCGAATCGACTGCGACTGCAGCAGCTATGCCGCCCCTTCATTATGCGGATACCCAGCGTCCGCAGCCAACTCAATGCTATGTCTCTGTCCTGCAGGCAGAGCAGGCATTTGCCGCGCTGCGCACGACGGGCACAGATCGGTTGTACCTTTCTTCGGATTTGATGGACGATCCGAAAACCGGACAGCTGATGGAACTCGTAAGGAACGTGAAAGCAGACCGTCCCGGATTTGAACTGTTTGTAACGCTTCCGACGATTCTACGCTCGTACAGCGAACCGTATTTAAAACGTCTGTCGGGACAGGTGAAGGCCTATGACGGGCTGGTGGATGGATTTTTGGCGGGCAGCCTTGGTGGAATGTGCTGGGTGACAGAAAAATATCCGGAGAAAAAGCTCTCCCTGCAGCATAGCGTTTATACGTTTAACCGGGAAACCAGGCAACTGTATCAGGACTGTTTTGCACCGGACAGCTACACAGCGCCGTTAGAATTAAACCGCAGGGAGCTGGAAACGCTTCCTCCCCAAAATCAGGAAATGGTGGTTTACGGAAGGGTGCCGATGATGGTCAGTGCCGGATGCGTCAAAAGAAGCCTGGGGGCCTGTCAGATTTCCCATACGCAAAAGCAGCTGTCGCAGGGAATCCCTGCAGCAGCGTTTTCCTGTCGGTTAAAGGATCGCTACAATGTAGAATTTCCCGTATGGGTTAACTGCAGGCACTGCATGAACACGATTTACAATTCTGTGCCGCTTTCCCTGCATCAGTACCTTGCAGAGCAGAAAAGGCGCGGTATCCGTGCAATCCGTCTGGATTTTACGGACGAGACGGCGGAAAAAACGCGGGAAGTGCTCGAATTTTTCAGCGAAGGAAAAGGAACAGCACCGGCGCAGTATACGACCGGACATTATAAAAAAGGAGTACAGTAAGCGTGGCATATACGATTGTGATAGCATCCAGATATCTGATCCCGCTGTTTTTGTATCTGTTTCTTAGCTGTAGCATTTATGCGCTGTTTGTCGGGGACGTTCGCAAACAGTCTGGCGCTGCAGCGCTGCAGATGGTCTTTTTATTTCTGATGCAGTTTACGGCGTGGCTGACCATCGTGATCCGGACGCAGCAAAGTAAATATCTGCTGTTTTATGCTTTTTTACAGATTCTGACGCTGGCGCTGCCGGTGCTGGCGTGGTTTATCTATCCGGGAATCAGCCGGATTGTTATGAATCATATGTGTATGCTTTTCAGTGCGGGGCTGATCGTGCTGACACGACTCGATCTGACAAAGGCGATCAAACAGCTGATTATCGCGGGTGCATCCTTTGTCGTATTTCTGATTGTGCCGTGGATCTTGCGCAAATGCAGGTTTCTGGAAAAACTTGGCTGGATTTATGCCGGAATCGGAATTGCAGCCCTTGGAATCGTGCTGATTTTAGGACAGGTGACGCACGGCTCGAAGCTGTCCTGGTCGATAGGTGGAATTACCTTCCAGCCGTCGGAGTTTGTCAAACTGACGTTCGTATTTTTTCTGGCAGCGGTTCTTTCCGAAAAGACAGGAATCCGGCAGGTGGTCGCAGCTGGAATCGGAGCAACAGCGCATGTGCTGATTCTCGTACTGTCGAAGGATCTGGGCAGCGCGTTGATTCTTTTTATGGTGTATGTGTTTCTGATGACGATTTCTGCACATCAGCCACTGTATCTGGCTGGCGGGCTTGTCGCCGGGGCAGGCGCATCGTTGCTTGCGTACCGGATGTTTTCCCATGTACAGGTGCGCGTGCAGGCGTGGAGAGATCCATGGAGTGTGATTGATAAGCAGGGATATCAGATCGCACAGGCGCTGTTTGCGATGAGCCGCGGAGGACTGTTCGGACTGGGAATCGGAAAAGGCACGCCGCAGGATATTCCATATGTGGAGACGGATTTCATTTTTTCCGCAGTGATTGAAGAGCTGGGTCTGCTCTTTGGAATTGGAATTTTGCTGACAGCGGCAGTGCTGTTTGTCCTGATGATTCGTCTGGCGGGTGGTCTTGCAGACGGATTTTACAGAAATCTTGTAGTAGGATTTGCAATTTTATACCTGTTTCAGACGTTTCTGACTGTCGGCGGCGGAAGCAAATTTATCCCGCTGACCGGTGTGACGCTTCCTCTTGTCAGCTACGGTGGAAGCAGCGTGATGACGACGATCCTGATGTTTGGCGTCATAGAAGGCGTTTTTGTCTTGCGGTATGATGAGGAGCTTCGAATTGAAAAGCAAAGAAGAAAGAAAAAAAGACAAACAGAAGAAACAGAATAAATGGCAGATGAACCGCGAACTCTATCTGTGCAGCCTGCTGATGCTTGCAGTGTTTGCCGGGATGATCTGGTATCTGGCAGATTATGTGTCCTCCAATCAGGAAGCGCTGTTTAACAACAGCTACAATTCCCAGCAGCGCGTCCTCGCCCAGGAAAATACCCGCGGAACGATTTACGCTGGGACGGGAGAGGTGTTGGCACAGACTGTGATCGCAGAGGATGGAACATCAGTTCGGGAGTATCCCTATAAAAATATCTTTGCCCATGTGGTGGGTTACACGGATAAAGGAAAGACGGGGATCGAGGAGCTGGAAAATTATCAGCTGATTCATTCGGATATTTCTGACCGGGAAAAGCTGGATCATGAGCTGGCAGGAGAAAAAAATCCGGGAAACGATGTCTATACAACGCTGGACACCTCCCTGCAGCAGGCGGCGAGCGATGCGCTGGGGTTATACCGCGGTGCGATTGTTGTGACGGAGGTAAAAACGGGAAGAGTGCTCGCAATGGTCAGCAAGCCCGATTACGATCCGAACAAAATCGCAGAAAACTGGGAGACGCTCAGCACCGACAAGGACAAAGCAGCACTCGTAAACCGTGGGACGCAGGGACTGTATCCGCCTGGTTCGACCTTTAAAATCGTGACGGCGCTTGCCTATATTCGCCAAAATCCGGACAGCTGGCAAAATTATCATTATCAGTGTAACGGTGCATATATCAATGGAGACAATAAAATCAACTGCTATCACGGGAGCGTGCATGGCGATGTCAATCTGATGACCTCTTTTGCAAAATCATGCAATGCCTCTTTTGCCAACATTGGTATGTCGATGGATCGGGAAAAATTTGGCGAAACGATCGACGGTCTGCTGTTTAATCAGGAGTTTTCGTTCCCGCTTCCTTATAACCAGACGAAGGTAACGTTAGATCAGGACAGCACGGACGAGGACGTGATTCAGACGTCGATCGGTCAGGGGAAGACGCAGATCACGCCGGTACAGTTAAACCTGATTACGGCGGCGATCGCAAACGGCGGCAAACTGATGCAGCCGATCGTCGTGGATCGGGTGCTGAATGCGGATGGGAAGATACTGGAGAAAAATGAGCCGTCCGTTTATCGGGAGCTGATGTCGGAAAAAGAGGCGGAAGTGATGACTTCCCTGATGGAGGATGTTGTGCAGGAGGGAACCGGCAGAAAGCTAAAGGACCGTTCCTATACGGCTGCCGGAAAGACCGGAAGCGCTGAATTTTCCAGCGATAAGTCCGAATCCCATGCATGGTTTACAGGCTTTGCTCCGGCAGAAAATCCTGAGATTGCGGTGACAGTAATCGTGGAAAGCGCGGGTTCCGGAAGCGATTATGCAGTGCCCCTTGCCAGACAGGTGTTCGATGCATATTTTTCAGACTGACCGGACAATTTTGAATTTTCGGTAAATTCTTTTTGGAGAATAGGACTTGCCCTGTATCCGGATTTAAGGTATACTGAATTCCAGAGTCAGATATCGCCGGACAGGAGGAATTGCAGTGATAGAAGCAACGAGCTGCGGCGGTGTAGTAATTTTTAGGGGGAAGATCCTTCTACTTTATAAAAATTATAAAAATAAATATGAAGGATGGGTACTCCCTAAAGGAACCGTGGAGGAGGGCGAGGAGTTTCAGCAGACCGCGCTCCGTGAGGTTCTGGAGGAAAGCGGTTCCAGAGCTTCCATTATCAAGTATGTGGGCAAAAGCGAATATACCTTCAACGTACCGGAGGATGTCGTGGAGAAAGAAGTTCACTGGTATTTGATGATGGCAGACAGTTATTACAGTAAGCCGCAAAGAGAAGAGTATTTTGTGGACTCCGGATTTTACAAGTATCATGAGGCCTATCATCTTTTGAAATTTGCCAATGAAAAGCAGATTCTCGAAAAAGCCTATCATGAATATCTGGAATTAAAGAAGAGCAATCTCTGGGGCAGCCACAAATACTATTAAGCGGACGGAAATTATCTGTTTAGGCCGGTCAATCTGACCGGCTATTTTCAAAAAATATGCTTATGAGTGCAATTTGGGGGCATTCTAGGAACAGGAGAGTGTTGCCAGTTCATGAAATTTTACCGCAGGCTGTATGTGGGGCCGTCAATCCGCAATGTAAATAAAATAAAATGGAAGCTTCTGACCGGGAGAGGACAGCTTGGCATCTATCTGATCAGCCTGTCCCGCACTTCAGATCAGCTGGACATTTTCCACTGCGCGCTGTTAAAACAAAAATATTTTGACAAAAAGGCACTGCAGGTTGTCGGCATTGCAGAGGGGCGGGAGGAAGCGATTTTTCTTGTGCAGCAGATGCTGCAGGATACGATGGACGCCGGAATGGAAGCGGATATCAAGGGATATCTGCAAAAGACCTTTACCTCCGGGAAAGGAGGCGGCGGATGACAGTACTTCTGACAATATTAAAAGTAATTGGATGGATTTTGCTTGGAATCCTCGGACTGATCTTGCTGACAGTTCTGACCGTTTTGCTCGTCCCGATCCGATATCGGGCGGACGGCGTCTGGAAGGAGGAAAAATACATCCGGGGTCGCGTGACATGGCTGTTACATCTGCTGTCTATCCGTGTCACATATGAAAAAGAACTGCTTTTGGAAGTCCGCGTGGCGGGATTTTTAATTTATCCGAAAAAAGAACGATCTGGGAAAAGGAAAAAAGCGGCATCCGGGGCGGACGCAGAGGAAGGTGTAGGCGACGCCGACGTGGATACGAATGTGCTGGATGCGGACGGAGCGAAAATGCCGTCTGCGGACGTAAAAACGCTGGGCGAGAGCGCGCCTGCTGCCGGTACGACTGACGAACCGCAGACACAAACTGTCGCGGAAGCATCTGAACCGCAGTCAGCAGACCCGCGTGGCTCGGCTACGACTAGGATGCCTGATGTCGAATCACAGTCAACTGACCCGAACGAAACGTCTGCTTCGGAGGCTGACGCGCAAGCTACCGATTCGGACGCTGCGCCCGAACATCCTGCCGGCAGCTTTTTTGAAAAGCTTTCCGGTAAGCTTTCGCAGGTCACAGACCGACTGCGCGGAATGCAGCAAAAGACCGACCAGCTCAAACAACAGACTGCCTATTATAAAAGAATCTGGGATCAGCCGCAGACACGGCAGGCGATCCGGGTTGGATTTTACGAGCTGGGAGAAATTATCAGACATGTACTGCCGCGAAAGCTGGAGGTTTTTGGAATCGTCGGGACAGGCGATCCGGCTTCTACCGGACAGATCATGGCGATACAGGGAATGCTGTATCCCTGGCATAAAGGAAATATCCGGCTGGAACCGGATTTTGAAGAGAAATATATCGAAGGAGAACTTCACCTCAAAGGCATAATCCGGCTTGGAACCCTCGGAATCTGCGGACTGAGGATTTTACTCAATAAAAATGTCAGACGACTGATCAGAATACTGCGCAAGAAGGAGGAAGCATAGCATGGCAGAAAATAAAGACAACAATATTACTTCTGTAATGGAAGCCTTGGTGAAAGGGGCAGAATCCGTTTTCACAACGAAAACCGTAGTTGGAGAAGCAACAAAGATTGATGATACGATCATTATCCCGCTTGTGGATGTATCGTTTGGAATCGGTGCGGGCGCAAGCTGCGGAGCGGGTAAGGACTCCCGCAAAAACGGCGGCATGGGCGGTATGAGCGGCAAGATGTCCCCCAGCGCGGTGCTTCTGATTAAAAACGGACAGACACGTCTGGTCAACATCAAGAATCAGGACAGCGTCAGCAAGGTAATCGACATGATTCCTGACCTGGTAGATCGCTTTACGACGCCTAAACAGGAAATGATGAGCGATGAGGAAGCGGTTGATGCAGCGTTCCCGGAAGAAGACGGAAACGAAGCATAAATTTAAAATGATGAAGATTGCGAGAGTGCAAAGCGCGTAGCAATCTGGTATCAAAGGATAGCGAAACATGTGACAGGGGCGGTCTGGTTGGATTTGTCCCTGTTTTGCTTTTTGAAGAAAGCTTGAGGGCAGGAAGGATGAAAAAAAGGATGAAACGATTCAAAAACAGGAGGACAACTTCGGCTGCCGCGATACTGTGTATGGCAGCTTTGCTTTTTGCTGTTTTGCTGGCGGGATGCTCTGTACAGAAAGAAACGGAGGCTTCCGGTGACCAACAGCAGGAAACCTGGTCGGAAGAAATGGAAAATAGCACAGCTTTTTCAGAGGAGCCGGATGATACAGATACTATCGGAAATGCGGATAATCCGGAGGATACAGGCGATATCGGGAATCCGGAAAACCCGGAGGATACGTCTACAGCCCTGACGCTTCCGATTTTGGATGAAATCAATTCTAAGGTTCAGATTGGGACATCGGGTTCGTCTCTGATAGCGGTGCAGGCAGCAGTAAAGCTGTTGGAGTGGGGCGAACATACCGGTCTGGATCCGGAAGAAATCCGGGAGGCGGCTTCTGCATGGCTTTCGGAGCAAACGGACAGTGACAGGGAGGAAGCTCTGTTAAAGCTGGAAATGGTAGACGACGCTTATCAAAGGCTCTTAAAAGAAGATGCGCGGGAACTGCTGGATACTGCGGGATGTGCGGATACGGAGATTTTCTGGGGAAGCGAGCCTGTGGAGCCGGTTGAGGCAATTATGCAGGCAGCCGGACTGCGAAAGGACTAAGCCGTTGATGCTTGCGCAGATTTTTAATCAAAGAACGCCAGCCCGTGCATAGACTAAATAATATAAGATATTTTGCAGGGATTGATGCGTTTATGATCCGACTGGTTGCGTTTGCAATATTCTGGACAGCGATGGGAATGTTTCTGATGCTGTGCTTTCGGTATCGCTTTTTGGGCGTTGTGTTTGCACTGATCTTGCTGGCGGTCAGCTATCTGATTTTAAGCTGCGATCAGTGACGGATTTTGGCAAAAAACGTCAGTCGGGCGTTTGAAATAAGGCTACCGCAATCCCACTGGCTTTAGACGGTGGGTTAAGGTAGCTAAAAATCAGAAATTATTGTATGCTCATGGTATGGGAACATGGAAATCTAAAAACAGACATAAATACTTATTACAATATCACATTATTTTCGTCTGCAAATATAGGAAGAAATTACTGGTTTCGAGACAGATATCAGATGATATAAAGCAGTTTTCATATGAGATATGTCAAAGGCACAGTGTTATTATCAGATATATGGAAACGGATAAAGACCATATTCAAAAATCAAGGTTGAGAAAGAGGGTGACAGTGGATGTTAAAGGCATATAAATACAGAATATACCCTAATAATGAGCAGAAAA
>NZ_JBKVPW010000031.1:0-10439 GCF_046968865.1 Gallintestinimicrobium sp.
AAGCGCCAACAGCGGTTTGATGACTGCTGCCCGGCGGAGAGGAGGAAGCAAAAGTTTTGTCCAGATGCACCGCTGCAAGTAAACTTGCAAGCGGAGCAGTCTGGACAGTATTTTAAGGGGCGAAAGCCCCACAGTCATCAAAGCGCCAACAGCGGTTTGATGACTGCTGCCCGGCGGAGAGGAGGAAGCAAAAGTCTGTCCAGATGCTCAGCTGCAAGTAAACTTGCAAGCGGAGCAATCTGGACAGTATTTTAAGGGGCGAAAGCCCCACAGTCATCAAAGCGCCAACGGCGGTTTGATGACTGCTGCCCCAAATACTGTGAAACAGCAAGCAGCTCCTCTTTTGTATCGATGTCCTTTAATTCTTCCGAATAAGAAACCGGAAGTGTCC
This sequence comes from Gallintestinimicrobium sp., assembly GCF_046968865.1. Classification (NCBI taxonomy): domain Bacteria; kingdom Bacillati; phylum Bacillota; class Clostridia; order Lachnospirales; family Lachnospiraceae; genus Gallintestinimicrobium; species Gallintestinimicrobium sp. The sequence goes on from NZ_JBKVPW010000031.1 coordinate 392, forward strand.
GGACGAGATTTGGATACCTGGAAACGATCACGTTCCCTCCCTTTTTGGGAGGGAGATTTTTTAATTCCTCAAAAAAGCAGGACGGAAAGATCACCGGAGAACCGACTGTGTCGCTAGAGCAGGGGCGCCAGATAAAGCCAGGCAGATTTTTTGCGCAAAGCAGCAGGGAAGCGATGGTTTCCGGCAGGATCATAGGCTGGTCGGACGGCAGGAAGGCGCAGCGATCGATAAAAGAGCTGATTTCACCCATTCCAAGGCGGATCATGTCATTTCGGTCGGGAAAAGGATGCAGAAGAACCGGGATATCCTGCGAGAGACAGAGCTGTTCGATTTCTTTGTGCACGGTCACAACCAGGCGGTGTGCAAACAGACCGGCGGAAGCATCGAGTGCCCATTGAATCAGTGGCTTGCCTGCAAGATCTGTCAGCAGCTTGTTTTCCCCAAAGCGTCTGCCCTGACCGGACGCCATGAGAATACATCCTGCGTTTCCGTAGGGCTGATCCAGATCGAGAACGAAGACATCCTGCCGTGCAAGCAGACTGTCCAGGAAAGGAAGCTTTTGCTTGCGGACGACCATCAGGAGATGCTTGAACGCCATCAACTCAGAGAGGGCATTTTGATATTCGGGACAGGTGCTTTCGAGATATCCGATTTCATCAATGGTGATCCAGTCAGAAGAAACGTCGGCACAAGCGCGAAGAAAAGAAACACCGGTTTGGGAAAATGCGTCTAAAACAGGCAGCATCCGGTTTTCGGCACCGGTGCTGTCAGGGTTAAATCTGCCGATTTGCACGGTCTTGGAAGAAAAATTGTCCTTTAAGTAGACGCCCTGCTTTGGAACCGCCCAGGAGGTAAGCCCCGGCATCGGGCATGGAAAGAGCGCAGAAAGCAGTGTTGTTTTGCCGCTTCCCCTGTCTCCGGTGAGGATCAGATGTTTTTTACCGCTTGTCTGAAAAGATTTCCAAATACAGCTTGCGGTTGGCATGAACGCAGGCGTCCCGATAGGTTTCATATTTTGTCAGCCATTCCTTTCCCTGTGGAGTGAGTGTACTTCCACCGCCGGATTTTCCGCCAACACAGCGTGTGGTCAGTGGAAAGCCGAGAGCGGCTTCGGCATTTTTGATTATGCGGAGCGCTTTGGTATAGGCAAGTCCCATGGATATGGCGGCGGAACGAAGAGAGCCGGTTTCTTCGATGGCATGCAGCAGACAGCAGGGACCTTCCCCGAAAAATTTTTCATCGTTGTCGTCACAAAAAGTAATTCGTGTAACCGCTTTCAACAGGCATCGTCCTCCTTTATCATGATCAGCCGTTTCTCGCCGCGGCGGGTGGAAAGTGTTGTTAAACTGATTGTACCATAGATGGAGGAAAGAAGCGGTTCCATTTTGGAGATCGGGGTAGAAAATGGTTGAAGCTCTCCCAACAGACCGCAATCGGAAAGCACCAAAAGCGTATCGCAATAATTGAGGGCGAGAGAAGGATCGTGCAGCGTTACAAGTGCGGCGGCGTTGTTTTTTGCAACATACGTTCGCAAAAGTCCCATCGTTTCATAGCGCAGCCGAAAATCCAGGGCGCTTTCCGGTTCATCCAAAAGCAGAAGCCTGCGCTTTAATACAAAAGTGCGCGCCAGCAGGCAGAGCTGCTTTTGCCCTTCGCTTAGCTGCTGGAAGTTATCGTCTTTGCGGGACCCAAGACCTACCGAGCAGAGGGCGTCAAATGCTTCCTTTTTCATCTGCTCCGTAGGAGACTGCAGGAGAGAAAGCTTTGGATTAAACCCCATTAAAACGACATCCAGAAGAGTTAAATCGATCGAAATACCGCTCTTTTGGGGAATGTATCCGCAGAGTAAAGCAAGCTGCCTTGGAGAAGCGTTTTCCAAGTAAGTGTCATCTAACTGACAGCTTCCGGTATGAGGAAGAAGATTTGCAATCGCTTTGATCAGGGTGGTTTTACCGCACCCATTTGCGCCGAGGATTCCAACGATTGTTTTTGGGGCGACGAAAAAGCTGATATCTTTTATGACCTGTTTTCCGGCATATCCGGCGGAAAGGTTGGTTACAGTGAGCAGGTTCATTGCAGTGGTTTCCTCCTGATACAGAGATAGATTAAGAACGGCGCGCCGAGCAAACTGGTAAAAATACTTACTGGCAGTTCGGTAGAAGCGATGCTGCGGGCAAAAATATCGCCGAGCGTCAAAAGGCATCCGCCGAGCAGGCCACTGAATAACATGGTGGATAAGCGGTTGTTTTTAAAGAGCAGGCGCGCTCCGTGGGGGGCAAGAAGCGAAATAAAGCTGATCAGCCCGGTCATGCTGATAACGCTGGAGGCGGCAAGGGTTGCGATCAAAAGGACGATCAGGCGGATTTGCGTCACATTTACGCCGAGCAGCCGCCCTTCCTGATCGTCCAGAGAGAGCAGGAGGATCTGTCGGTACAACAGGAACATCCCAACCAGACAGATCAGGCACAGAGCGATGTTTCCGCCGATGGAATACAGGCTGATGCCGTTTAAACTTCCCATGATCCAGTATTCGATGGATGCAAGCTGTTTTTCCGGGTCTGCGAGGAGCTTCAGACAGACTAACGCGGTCTGTGCCAGGCTGTGCACGGCGATGCCGGAGAGGACGATGCTTTTGCCGTCTTTTTCGGCGGTCAGGGAGGAAAGCGTCAGTGCAAGGAGCACACAACAGATGGCTCCGGCAAAGGCAGATAGGGTGATAGCCACCGCGCCGGGCAAAAACAGGATACCGAAAGCGGCGCCTACGCTTGCACCGGAGGATGCGCCGATAATGTCGGGGGAAGCGAGGGGATTGCGGAAAACGGTCTGATAGACAAAGCCGGTAACTCCGAGGACAAAGCCGCCGATTGCGCCGATCACAGCGCGGCTTGCGCGCAGGGTGAGAAAAACCCGCCACTGCATCGCGTCCCCGGATAACAGGCCGGACAGCGTAAGCGGATATTTTCCGACGAAAAAAGAGCATAAAGTCAGGACCGTTAAAATAACGGTCCCGACGAGAAGAAACGATTTAGTTTTTGTTGGAGATTCCATAGAAGGTTTCATAATAAGTGTCGCTTTCCGTGGTATAAGTGTCAGCGGGAACCTGTTCGGGATGGAGAATGCCGGCAAGCCATACGGATGCAAGGATGCCTGCGGGAACCGGGCTGTCCAGAGCCTCTACATCGCCGGGAATCTGATATACCTGACCGTTTTTCACAGCGGTGCAGTCTTTTAAGTTTTCATCGTTTAAAATGTCGTCAACGGTGTAATCTGCATCGGAAGCGAGGATGATATAGGCAGGATCCCAGGCAAGCAGCTGTTCGTAGCTGATTTCTGCCCAGTAAGTATCGGTAATTTCTTCCGCTGCATTTTTGCCGCCTGCAAGCTCGATCATGCTGGACTGGTACATTGCAGGACCTGCTGTGGAAAGCAGGGAAGAATTGCCTGCCAGATATACGCTTTTGGGCTCTGTATCAGCTAACGTATCAGAAAGCATGGACTTCTGGGAAGCTATATAGGAAAGCAGCTCGTTTGCACGTTCCTGTGTGTTGGTGGCGGTAGATACCAGCTCGATCATTTCTGTCAGAAGCTCCTGGCTTTCCGGATTGACAAGCAGCACCGGGATACCAAGCTCTGTCAGGCTCGCTGCTGCGTCCTTTAATTTTAAGGGCAGGATAACCAGATCAGGGGAGAGGGCTGCGCAGCCTTCCAGGTCGAATTCCTTTGCGGTGCCGACACTGGGAAGCTCTATCAGATCAGGTGCAGCAAGCTTGTAGATCGCACGCTTGCCAGCCTTTGCTTCGATGCCTACCATCTTGTCCTTCAGACCAAGAGCGATCAAAAGGCTGGAGGGAATGTAATAGCCGCTTACGATGGTCTCAGGTTCAGCTTCGAGCGTTACTTCACGGCCTGCCTGATCGGTCAGGGTGACGGGATAAGTCGTTTCTGCAGCTTCAATGGCTTCTTCGGATGCAGTCTCTTCTGTTTCGGCAGAAGCGGTTTCTGTGACAGTCTCGGCAGCCTGTTCTGTGACGGATTCTGTTGCAGGAACAGTTTCTGCGGGGGCAGAAGCAGTGCCGCAGCCGATCATGGAGATCAACAGTGCACATGCCAGGGACAGGGACAGGTACTTTTTCAGTGTGTTTTTCATTACGTTCACCTTTCGTTGTAGTTTCAATAATACAACGGTATTGTAGCAAAGCGTCTTTTCAAAAGCAAGGGATTTTATTATAATATAATTGGATTTTTTGGTTTTTGTTCACGGATTGCACGAAAATAGAAAAGGGTGCATGGGAACAGTAAGGCTTCAGGGAGAACATTTTATGGTTACAATTCAGAATTATGTGCGCGCAAAAAGTCTGGAAGAGGCATATGAGCTGAACCAGAAAAAGGGGAACTGTATTCTCGGTGGAATGCTCTGGACGAAAATGCAGAATCGCATGATTCAGACAGCAATTGATCTTTGTGATCTTGGACTGAATGAAATAGAAGAAACGGAAGAGGAATTTTCTATCGGCGCCATGGTATCGCTGCGGCAGCTGGAGACAGATGCCGGGCTGAATGCCTATACACAGGGTGCAGTAAGAGATGCGGTAAAGGATATAGTAGGTGTGCAGTTCCGCAATCTTGCAACGGTTGGAGGAAGCATCTGGGGACGATTCGGATTCTCTGATGTTTTGACGGTTTTTCTTGCAATGGATACCGAGGTGGAATTATTTCAGGGTGGAAGAATTCCTTTAAAAGATTTTGCCGAGAAAAAACAGGACAGAGATATTTTAGTTCGTCTGATCGTGAAAAAGACTGCAGGACGCTTTGCCTACGCAGCGGTCCGCAACCAGAGCACGGACTTCCCGGTGATTGCCTGTGCCGCTTCCTGCGTCGGGGGAGAATACCGGTTGGCAGTCGGTGCAAGACCGCATCGGGCAGTGCTTCTTTGCGATGAAGAAAAGTTTCTTTCCGGCGGTGTGAAGGAAGAAAGCGTAAAGGCATTTGCAAACTGGGCAAAAGCGCAGATTCCGACCGGTAATAACCACCGTGCCGGGGCAGCCTACCGCACCCGTCTGATCGGAGTGCTGAGTCAGAGACTGTTTTGCAAAATCGGGGAGGCGTAGGAATGGAGATCATAATAAAAGTGAATGGAAGAAGGATCGCCGAGCAGATCGAACCGGATCTGCTTTTGATCGACTTTTTGAGAAAACATGGATGCTACAGCGTAAAACGAGGCTGTGAGACAGCAAACTGTGGTCTGTGCACCGTTCTCATGGATAATACGCCGGTGCTTTCCTGTTCTGTGCTCGCAGCCAGAGCAGATGGACATGAAATCTATACCCTGGAAGGACTTCAGGAGGAAGCGTCAGAGTTTGTCGGATTTATTGCCGATCAGGGAGCGGATCAGTGCGGCTTCTGTAATCCGGGATTTGTCATGAATACGATCGCGCTGCTTCGGGAGAATCCGGATCCGACGGATGATGAGATCCGGGCCTATTTGGCAGGAAACCTCTGCAGATGCTCCGGCTATGAAGGACAGCTGCGGGGCATCCGGAATTTTCTGGATCAGAGAAGAAAGTAAAGGAGAAGCTTCATGGAACATAAGAAATACAATGCGATCAACCAGCCGGTCCGCAAAAAGGATTCTATGCAGCTGCTTTTGGGAAAGCCGGTTTATGTGGAGGATATCGCACCGAAGGATGCGCTGGCGGTAAAGCTGTTAAGAAGCCCGCACGCAAATGCGATTGTGGAGGAAATTAACGTTTCGGTTGCCAAAAAGGTTCCGGGTGTCGTGGATATTTATACCTGGGAAGACGTGCCAAAGCAGCGCTTTGCCATAGCGGGACAGACCTATCCGGAGCCGTCGCCTTACGACAGGCTGATTCTGGACCGGCATGTGCGTTTTGCCGGGGACGTGGTCGCCATTATCGCAGCAGAAAATGAAAAAGCGGCGTTAAAGGCAATGAAATTGATCAAAGTAAAATATAAGATCCTGGAACCGGTTCTGGATTTCCATCAGGCAAAGGACAATGAAATTTTAGTGCATCCAGAAGAGGACTGGCTTGCACAGGTTCCGGTGGGCGGAGATGCAAAGCGGAACCTGGTTGCCAGTGAAATCAGTGGTGACGGGGACGTGGATGTAGTGCTTGCAGACTGCGATGAGGTGCTGGAACATGCGTACCATATGCGTTCCTTTAATCAGGCGATGATGGAGACCTTCCGTACCTATACCGAGCTGGATCGATACGGAAGACTGCATGTGATCTCCTCGACCCAGATCGTATTTCACGTTCGCAGAATCCTTTCCCAGGCGCTGGGAATCCCCAAAAGTAAAATCCGTGTGGAAAAGCCCAGGATCGGCGGCGGATTCGGTGCAAAGCAGACGGCGGTAAGTGAGGTTTATCCCGCATTTGTCACACTGAAAACCGGACGCCCGGCGCAGCTTATTTTTACGAGGGAGGAGAGTCAGATTGCAGGATCTCCCCGGCATGAAATGGAAGTGCGTGTGCGGCTGGGCGCAGATAAGGACGGACATATCCGGGGACTGGACCTGTATACATTATCCAACTCCGGTGCTTATGGCGAGCATGGTCCGACGACGGTAGGACTGAGCGGACACAAATCGATTCCGCTTTATACCGGAGGCCTGGAGGCATTCCGGTTTGGCTATGATGTTGTATATACCAATACGATGGCAGCAGGTGCCTATCGGGGCTACGGAGCGACACAGGGTATTTTTGCACTGGAAACCTCTGTCAACGAGCTGGCAGAGAAGCTTGGAATCGATCCGACAATCATCCGGGAAAAGAATATGCTCCGGGAAGGCATGAAAATGCCGGCCTATTATGGCGAAACCGCGAATGCCTGTGCGTTGGACAAATGCATGGCGCGCTGTAAGGAGCTGTTCCATTGGGATGAAAAATATCCCGTTCGGGATATGGGAAACGGAAAGGTGCGCGCGGCAGGCGTGGCAATGGCGATGCAGGGCTCCTGTATTTCCAATGTGGATGTCGGTTCCGCAACCGTGAAGCTTGCAGATGACGGCACCTTTAACCTGATTATCGGCGCTGCGGATATGGGAACCGGATGCGATACGATCCTTGCCCAGATGGTTGCGGAATGTATGGACTGTTCCGTAGATGATGTGGCGGTATTTGGCGCGGATACGGACGCTTCCCCTTATGATTCCGGCTCCTATGCCTCTTCCACAACCTATATCACCGGTAAGGCGGTGGAGATGGCCTGCGCAAAGCTAAAGACACAGCTCTGTGGGATCGCGGCGGGAATGCTTGGCTGCAGCACAGAAGAGGTTGTGTTTGAAAACGGACGGGTAAAGCAGATCAACACGGAGAAAAGCGTTTCTCTGGCAGAGATCAGCGTCAAAGACCAGGTAAATAACGATATTGCAGCGGTTGCGACCGCGTCCCATTCCTCCCCGGTTTCCCCGCCTCCTTACATGGTCGGAATGGTGGAAATCGAGCTGGATAAGGATACCGGAGAAGTGAAAATTCTGGATTATGTTGCGGTAGTGGACTGCGGGATTACGATCAATCCCGCATTGGCGCGTATTCAGACAGAGGGGGGTATCGTACAGGGAATCGGGCATACCCTTTTTGAAAATATCACTTATGACAGAAATGGACGCCCGATTGAGTCCAGTTTTTTACAGTATAAGGTTCCGACCCGTCTGGATATGGGGCATCTTCGCGTGGAATTTGAAAACAGCTATGAGCCAACAGGACCCTTTGGCGCAAAATCCATCGGGGAAATTGTTATCAATACCCCGGCACCTGCAATTGCCCATGCGATCTACCGGGCGACCGGCGTATGGCACAGGGAACTTCCGATTACACCGGAGAAGATTCTGATGTCGATGCCGCAGTAGGATGAAAATGCTGCAGTCCACATGCGCAACAGGTTTGTGTGTGGGCTGTGACAATAAATCACAAAATGAGGAGAGAGAAAAATGAAAAAAAGTTTCAAACTATCTGAGGAAGCATTTCAGATGGATGGGAAAATGCCCCTTTCTCAGGCAATTCCCCTTGGCTTACAGCATGTCCTTGCAATGTTTGTCGGAAACCTTACTCCGTTGTTGATCATTACGGGTGCATGTGGGCTGGCCGGCGGAGAGTTTGCACAGCTGCAGCTTTCCCTGCTGCAGAATGCCATGCTGGTAGCCGGTATTGTAACGCTGGTACAGCTGTTTTCCATCGGACCGGTGGGTGGAAAGGTTCCGATTATTATGGGTACTTCTTCCGGATTTATCGGGGTATTTAACAGTGTGGCTGCGTCGATGGGCGGCGGTGTGCTGGCATATGGTGCGATCATGGGTGCATCCATAATCGGCGGACTCTTCGAAACGGTGCTGGGCTTTTTTTTAAAGCCCCTTCGAAAATTCTTTCCGGCGGTGGTAACCGGTACGGTTGTTATGTCGATTGGTCTGAGCCTGATCTCTGTAGGCATCAATTCCTTCGGAGGCGGAAATAATGCAAAAGATTTCGGCTCTGTGGAAAACCTGCTTCTGGCTGTTTTTGTTCTCGCAATGATTCTTGTCTTCAAGCATGGGACAAAGGGCTTTTTAAGCTCTTCTGCAATCCTGTTTGGTATTATCGCAGGCTACATTGCTGCAGTGGTAATGGGATTTGTCCTGCCTACGACCGGTGTTACTGCAGATGGCGTGGAATATACAAAAGCATGGGTATTAAACTGGAATAAGGTTGCAGAAGCTTCCTGGTTTGAAATTCCGAAGCTGATGCCGGTAAAGCCGGTGTTTGATCTGCGTGCGATTTTGCCTGTCCTGATCATGTTTATTGTAACGGCAGTGGAGACGGTCGGTGATATTTCCGGTGTAATGGAAGGCGGACTTGGCAGGGAAGCAACAGATCGGGAGCTTGCAGGCGGCGTGATGTGCGATGGTCTTGGTTCTTCCTTCGCAGCGTTATTTGGTGTATTGCCGAATACCTCCTTCAGCCAGAATGTTGGACTGGTTGCCATGACAAAGGTAGTAAACCGCTTTGCACTTGCGACCGGAGCGATTTTCCTGATCTTGTGCGGCCTTTGCCCGAAGCTGGCGGCGCTGGTTTCCATCATGCCTCAGTCGGTACTGGGTGGTGCGGCAGTTATGATGTTTTCTTCTATCGTCATCAGCGGTATTCAGCTGATCACAAAGAATCCGCTGACTGCCCGGAACCTTTCCATCGTATCGGTAGCGCTCGGTGTAGGCTACGGTATGGGCGCCAACACAGGAATCCTTGCAAATGCGCCTCAGTTTATCCAGCTGATCTTCGGCGGCTCCGGTATTGTACCGGCTGCGATGGTAGCGATTTTGTTGAATATTGTACTTCCGAAAGAGGATTAAAAAATTGCCACCTTTAAGCGCGGTGAGATAAGAAAACAAGCAAAAAGCCTTAAATCATCGCGTTTATGGACGGCGGGCAAACAGGTTACAACTGAATAACCGAGCAAAAGGGGCGTTATCAGACCGATAGCGTCCCTTTCTGCATATTGTCATACCGCAGCTTGAAAAGAGTTGCGGTTTTTTTATGCCCGAAAACAGGCGGTAACGTGGAACGTTAGGCGCGAAAAAGCCCTTGCAATACAAGGCTTTTCAGACGCAAAAACGGCAAAGGCATACTGCAATACCAAAACCGCCAAAAACGGCTTTCTAATATTCCACGCAAAACGAGAAAGGAAGTGATAAAAAATGGCAGTTTTCCGAGTTGAGAGAAATACGGGCTATACCGTTATGAGCAACCACCACTTGCGCAATAAGGAACTCACCTTAAAGGCAAAAGGCTTGCTTTCGCAAATGCTGTCCTTGCCCGAAGATTGGGATTATACCCTTGCGGGCTTATCTCACATCAACCGCGAGAAGATCGACGCAATCCGCGAAGCGGTCAAAGAACTTGAAAAAGCCGGATATATCGTCCGCAGCCGGGAACGCGACGAAAAAGGACGTTTGCGCGGTGCGGATTATGTCATATATGAGCAGCCGCAGCCGCCTACATCGGATTTACCTACATTGGAAAATCCAACATTGGATAATCCAACGTTGGAAAAACCT
>NZ_JBKVPW010000032.1:0-7057 GCF_046968865.1 Gallintestinimicrobium sp.
TTCTTATCATCAGAGGACGCAGTATCTCCATTACTGTCATCCGTCTGCGCATCGTCCTTCTCTGTATCTCCCGTCTCGGAAGCATCTTCTTCATCGTCGGCTTCCTTTTCATCCGCCTGCGTGGTCTTTTCTACCGTAACGGTCAGACTGGTCGGAAACTTGATGTCGCTCTCAAGCGCACCGATGGGCAGGGTCTGCTCCGTGATGTCCTTTGAAAGCTCCTCAAAAGAAACAATAGTCGTTTTACCTGTCTCACTTTCATCGGTCTTTGCAGAAACCGAGAGTGCGGACAGGTCTACAGTATTGGCAACCATCGCAACGGTCAAGCCCATCACAAGTATGCGCTTACGCAGCTCCCTCCGCCTGATTTTTTCATGGGTCTGCTGCCAATCCCTCTCTGGCATGGTGTTTTTCTTTTTCATGTAAACTCCTCTCTTTTACCCTTTTTCCCTAAAGCAGCCGGGATACTGCCTCCCGCAGCTGATATTCCGTCACAGGCTTTACCAAAAAGGTGTCCGCCTGCATCCTGCGGCTTTGGGGTTCAAACTCTGCCTGGTCGCTGATCCAAAGGAGCGGGACATCCCTGCTGTAGCCTCGTATGCTCATGCAGAAATTCATCCCTCTGGCTCCGTCCTCCATGACCACCACAGCATCATAAGGCCCATCCCGCTGCATGGCATAGGTACAAAACACGCCGTTATCAAAGCGGTCTACTTTGCCCAGCTTCATCAGCAAAGCGGTTTCTTTTTCTTTCTGGCTATAACTGCATAGCGCAATTCGCATGTTCGCACCTCCATTTCATGATGGGTTTTATCGCCTCATATAGCTCCTGATCGGAGCAGTCTGCCGGAAGAAACACAGGGATACGCAGGTGATACGCGATCAGGGCGAAGTTTTTATCATCGCTCCACCAGACAAGCGGTGTTTCCGGTGCCAGCTGCTTTGCCTGAATGGCAGCCTCCAATCCCCTTGCCCCGGTCATGGCGATGACAACCGCATGGTAGCGGCTCCGCCGCAGTGCCTGAGATAGCTGCTTCTCATTCCATAGCTCGTCGATGACAAGCTGTCCGTCCCCAGCAAAAAGGGAGCGCAGCCTACTCTCAAACCATTCTGCATTCCTTAATTCCGTACAAAGTGCGATTTTCATGCTGAGCCTCCTTTCCTGAAAAGAAAAATAAAAAAACCAGACCTTCTCATCGGAAAGTCTGGTAGTATAATTAGGATAGCATCTTGTCAAGGGAAATGCAACCGACTTTGTTTAAGACGCAGGTTTCCTGTTTAAGACGCAAGTTTTTCCTGCGGTTTTATGTTATACTAATATTGGATTATTGTGCAAAGGAGATGGCACGATGCAGATTGCGATTGTGGATGACAGAGCAGAGGACAGAGAAGAACTGTCTGTCTGCCTGGAAAATTATATGAAACGGCATCAGCTGGACTATACGCTGACAGAATTTGAGGACGGAGAGAATTTTCTGAAAGCTGCCGCCCAGGTCGATTTTCAGCTTGTCTTTATGGACATCTATATGGAGAACATGGATGGAATAGAGGCCGCCAGAAGGCTGCGCCAGAAAAACAGGCTCTGTAAGATCGTTTTTCTGACCATTACAGAAGATTATGCCCGGATGGGGTACAGCCTGTCCGCCAGCTATTATCTGCTGAAGCCGCTTTCGCTCCATCAGGCAGATTTTGAAGAAGCGATGGAGCTGTGCCAGCTAAAACCGCCCTATGAAGTGATGACACTTTCGGTTATGGCTGACCGTCAAAAGCTGGAACTTCCCACAGAGAAGATTCTGTACATAGATTATCAAAACCGTATGACACGGATTCATACGGCGGAACGCGTGATACCGGTAAGCGGAGGCTTTCAGGAGGTTACTGCCGCATTACAGAAGGACAAGCGTTTTTTGCCCTGCTACCGGGGCGTTCTAATCAACATGAATTATATCAGCCATGTTGACAGTCAGACCTTCCGTTTGATAAACGGGGAGAATCTTCCGATTGCTCTCCGCAATGGAAAACAGCTGCGGGAAACCTACCGTCAATATGTTTTCTCTGGAATGGGGCGTATCGTATGAGAATGAAACAAATACGCAGGCGTATTCTGGGGGGCTGTCTGGCATGCCTCCTCTGCTTCACCGGCAGTATCCCCGCATTTGCCGCTGAAACTGCAACCCCAGCCAATGCCGATGAAAGAAGGGAGAATCCGCCGGGTTTAGAAAGCGAGGCTTCGGAGACACTGGAGATCGGAACCCCGGAAGCACCGGAAGCATCGGAAGAAGTATCCCTCGTCCTCGTCACAGAAATACAAAAGGAAGACGAACTGCTCTCCCTGCCGGATTTCACCCTGCCCCTTAGAGCCACACCGTCTGATGATGATCTGGAGGAAATTTATCAGCTGGCCTTTCAGTATCAAACCGTCTGCGCCACTGTAACAGCAGGGGAAGAAATCCGGCAGGAAACATTTTCTGTCGCATGGGATTTTTCATCCATTGACCAGACCACTCCGGGCGAATATACCGCAGCAGGCCGGATTGAACTGCCGGAGGGGTATGCCTTTGGTGAAGCTGTCTTGCAGGAGCTTCAGATTTCCGTCCGGGTGGAAGAAATGCCGCCTACTGTCATTACTTCCATAGAGCAATGGTATCCTTATACAAATGCATTTGCGCTCCCACAGGGCAGCGAAGTTGAAGCGCTGGAAGAATTATTCGCCGCCTCCCCGTATTATCTGGAATGCTCTGCGGAAAACGGAACCAGCTACACCGCTGTGGTGGAATGGGATTTTTCCGGTATTGATCTGAATACTGTGGGACTGTACCATGCAGCAGGAAGGCTGACTGCACCGGAAAATACCATATTTGCGGATCGTGTCGATTTCCCTGAAATTACAATTCCTGTTTCTGTTCAGGCTCCGGACAGACCAGACATTAACTGTTTTCTGGCCGCCAGAGGAAACCTTTATTTTCCTTGGGTCACACCGCCGGGAGAACTGGATAAGATCAGTGTATGGCTGTCCGAAAACAACGGTTCATGGAACCAGCTGGAAAATGGCATTTACGTGGGACGGGAAATGCTCTCGATTGCTACCCGTCTGCTGACGCCGGGCAGCGGTTACCGTCTTCAGGTTGATTATGACGGCGGACAGACCGGCATCCTGTCCTTTACCTACGCAGATGAAATTGTCCTTGAAGGGTATCATGAAGGCGACCGGGATGGAGGGGATGCAGGCGGAAATCCACCCGACACCATCATTCAGCCGCCTCCTGAAGATACCGACGATCAGGATCATGGTTTTGCAGACAGGCCCTCCACGAAGCCTTCAAAACCGCCTGTAACAAATGACGGTGGAACGGATTCCGATGAACCGACTATACCGGAAATCGAAGCGCCCGTTATATCAGGTCAGCCAGAGGAAGATACCACTTTGACGCAGCCCCCTGAAGTGCAGACGATTGTCGGTGCTTCAGAGCTTACCGATCCTGCCCGGAAGCTTTCAGAAAACAGGAAAGATTCCGTGCAAAGCGCTATGACCGTTCCCCAGGAAGGCGCAGATTCCCAAAACTCTGCGTTTTCAGAGTTCCTCGATGAAACCACTGACCGGATTTCCGGCACGCGCTTTTTGATGATGCTGCAAACAGGGGAGCAAAGAGCCATCTTTTCCAAACAGGGAATCACCATCAGCATACCCAAAGATGCCTTGCCGGAGGGTATCCAAAACGAAGATCAGATTGAAGTCATCATCCAAAAGGATACGGATGGCGGTTTTTCTTTTTCGTTTTCCATCAATGGAACTGTGCTCAACTTTCTGCCGGATGTATCTGTCATGCTGCCCTATCCAAATGACCCGGCAGCCGGCACATTGTTCCTTTGTGATGAAAGCGGCGTGGAAATCCCCATGACCGGTTACGACGATACGGCGAAAGCCGCTTCCTTTCAGATCAGCCATACAGGGACTTACACCATTGTGGGAAAGGAAGATACCGCTTCCCTGGCACATGCTGCCGACACAGAGCACAGCTGGTCGTCCATATTCTTTTTGATTCCGGCCTGTCTGCTTATTCTGTCTGCCGGTGTGTTTTTCCTAAGGAGGAGGCGAAAATAAGATGGTATCTTCTGCGGTAAAAAAATATGCTGCCTTATGTATGGTCTGCCTGTGCTCATCCCTGTTTTTTCTTGGCCTGTATCAGTTCAATAATAAATATGGTCAGGACACAATCCAGGCGGCAAATGGGATTCTGGCGCTTTCTGAGGAAGAACTTCAAAAGTCACCGGTGCGCTTTCTGGTATCCGGCTGGGCATTTTATCCTGACGCGCTTTTGACCCCGGAAGAAATACTGGATGAAAGCCATTATATGCGCTACCTTTCCATTGGAGAGCAGACCAATTTTTCCAGTCCTGCAAGCCCTTCTCCCTATGGCTGCGGGACTTACCAGATGACATTCTTTCTGCCGGAACGGAAGGAAGTGTATGCACTGGAAATCCCGGAAGTGTTTTCTGCTTACAACCTTTATCTGGATCAAGACCTGATCCTGCAAATGGGGGAACCTGCACATGGGACACCATTGGTTCAAAACCGCATGGTCACTTTTCATGGCGGAAAACCGGTCACACTCACCATAGCGGTCAGCAACTATGACCACTTTTACGGAGGGATTGTTTATCCGCCTGCTTTCGGAACGATGCTGGCGGTAAATACTACCAGAGGAATCCGGTTTGCATTCTGCCTTTTTGGCTGTACGGTTACCTTTGTCTGTGCGCTGCTGTCCTTTTATTTCAGCCGCCGGATGAAACAGAAAAATACATTCCTGTTCGGACTGATCTGCCTTGCCATGTGCGGCCTGTCATCCTATCCTGTGCTTCATATGCTGGCTGCTGTTCCCATATTCCCCTGGTACACGATTGAACTGTTCTGTATCTATCTGGTTACCTGGCTGATTGTGGTTCTGCAAAACCGGATATGCAGGCCGGGCTTCCTGCCTGCGGCCATCAGTAATGGAGTGGGCGCTGCCTTCCTGGTATATGCGTTTTTGTATGGCATGATGGCTTCCCATCTCTCCCTTGGAGCTATTCGTTTCTTCTCCGCATCGGTCTTTTGGTATAAGGCGGCATCTGCACTCTATCTATTTATCATCGCTGTGCTTGCCATTCACAGAGGAGAAAAACGGAGCAGGCCGATCTTCTATGCTGCGGCAGCCGCAACCTGCGCCTTTATATGGGATCGCCTTCTGCCGGTTTATGAGCCGGTTATCGGTGGTTGGTTTTTGGAATGGGGCAGCTTTTTCATAGCAGCCGCCATCGGTTATTCCCTCTGGCGCGATGTGGTAGAGGGGTATGGAAACAGCCTGATTTTTCAGGAAGAACGCAAGCAGGTCGTCCGGCAGCTTTCTATGCAGACCGAATACAGCCGTCAGGTTTCTGAAGCAGCGGCAGAAAACAGAAGGCTGATTCACGACATCAAACACCATCTGCACACCATAGACCGCATGGCCTCTGAACGTGGGCAGACGGAGATCTGCTCCTTCCTGTTACAGGTAGAGGAACAGGTTGCGGCGTCATCGGGTCACTCCTATGTTGCGTTCTGTAAAAATCCCATCGTAAATGCGCTGATTGAATACTACTACGGCATGGCGCAGATACAAGGGACAGAATTTCAGGTGCGGCTCGATCTTCCTGATCAGATGCCGCTTACCGATGTGGAACTGTG
Source organism: Gallintestinimicrobium sp. (assembly GCF_046968865.1). Classification (NCBI taxonomy): domain Bacteria; kingdom Bacillati; phylum Bacillota; class Clostridia; order Lachnospirales; family Lachnospiraceae; genus Gallintestinimicrobium; species Gallintestinimicrobium sp. The sequence continues at coordinate 5,705 of NZ_JBKVPW010000032.1, forward strand.
TACGGTGCTAGGCAATCTTTTGGACAATGCCGTTGAGGCGTGCAGCCGCCAAAAGCAAGGCGTGCGCCGCATTTTAGTTGCCGGCGAAACCAAAGGCAATATGTATTTTTTGAAGATTGAAAACACTTACGACGGGCTGGTCTTTCAGGAGGGAAAAACATTCCTCTCCCGAAAGGGCGCATCCGCTGATCACGGAATCGGGCTTTCCTCTGTCCGAAAAATCATTGAAGGCCATGGCGGTGATCTCGATCTTGTTCCCGGTGAGGAATCCTTTCTTGTTGGAGTTACAATACAGATGTAAAAACTGTTTTTTGAGGCGCATTCAGATAACATAGGCAAGACCTGATGGATGGACTTTGAAATAGATTTTTGCAACCTTTCGCACTTTTCTATTCCAATATTAGTATATCCAAAGCAGAATAAAACATGAAATACCACATCAGGCAGTCCCTGTTCATCAATAACCTTCTGCATTTGATCACGCAGGTGGCTGTCTCCGATAGGAGAACCAAGGAAAAAGCCAGACACTGCTTTTCAGTATCTGGCTTTTTATTGTAGATTTTTAATAACCTATTCACCTATGGAAGCAAACAGGTGACTGATAAATTCAAATGCCTGAATTGCTTTTTCAAAGCTCTGACGATTGGATGTGTAGAGCAGATCTTCATGAAGAGTTTCATATCTTCCACGAATTTCATCGTTGAAATACTGTTTCCAGTTTTCAAAGGCATACGCCCCCAACGGATCATAATCTTCAGAAATATTACGCTTCTGAAGATAGAAGCTGTCCGTTTCTTTTGTGAGCTTTAGAAGCTGCTTCAGCCGTTCGGTATCATTCAGGAAATACCATAAAATAAAAAATGCAACAATGAATTTTCACGATCATTGCTGCAAAAAATGCACGTTCCCAGGGGGAATTGAACCCTCAACTAGTGCTTAGGAGCTCAAGTCCCCGTTGGAAACCTATATTATTTTGAGTTAAGATAAGTCAAGTAAAGCATTGATTTTTCTACCTTCCCTGCTGCACACTATCAATATAGAACATGATCGGAACCGGGCAGAACATCACAACGAAGAAGCACATATTCGACAGAATAGAAGCATTGGAAACAAACAGCTGGCGCAGCTTCGATTCTCCCAGCATCCGGTAAAAGGTTCCGGTATAAGTAATGCTTTCCTCCGTGACCGGTTCCCTTTCACTTGGGTAAATATATTGTCCCAAAAGGAATGCCGCAAGCAGCACACATATCACCACATAAAATAAAATTCTCTTGTACTTTTGGATCGTATATTTCGCTTCTGTAAAATGTTTATGGAAAATTCATTCGACAAATCATGCTTTCCGAACTAAAA
>NZ_JBKVPW010000033.1:0-5032 GCF_046968865.1 Gallintestinimicrobium sp.
AAATATTTAAAGAAAAGCCTGAAAAATCAGTGATTTAGGGCTTGACATTATAGGAGACTTCCTGTATAATAAAAAGGGGAACTTTGACATATCTTTTCGGTTTACGAAAAAGATCACAGTCGTCAAGTCCGAAAAAGATGCCTATAAGCATGTGCTTAAGGCGATGAAAAAGCGTGATTACAGCACTAGCTATTGTGCGGACGGAGCGGTGTATTACGAGACATTTGTACTCGCATTGCAGCATCATCCGGAGTACAATTATAGTCTGGTCATCTGGAAGAGTACCGATGGAACATTTGATTACCGGGCAGGTAATGACCTGAGTGCGGCGCAGATCACGGGTAAAATAAAACAGGCGAATGCAAAGGCGAACGCGATTATTCCCCGGATTATCAGGGACGGAATGACGCGCAAACAGAAGCTGCGTGCGATCCACAATTATCTCGTGAAAAACTGTGTCTACGATGAGAACGCGCGCAGATACGGATATGATGATGCCTATACCGCATATGGTTGTCTGATTGAGAAAAAGGCGGTATGTCAGGGCTATGCAGGTGTTTTTAACCTGCTTGCCGCAAAAGCCGGCATCTGTTCGATCGCCGTTCCGGGTGAAGCCGGTGGCGGATCACATGCGTGGAATTATGTGAAAGACGGAAGCAGCTACCGCTATATTGATGTGACCTGGGATGATCCGGTGCAGGATCAGGGTGCGAAGGCTGCCGTGAAATAGACTTATTTTTACTTGACACAGGCACAATTTGAACTGACCCACACATGGGATAAGGTAGAGAATGCTTTATAGAGTCGGCGGAAATTTATTTACGGGAATACATAACAGATGAAAGGGAGGATACTACTTATGAAAAAACAGCTTACAGCACTTGTTTTATGTATTTGTATGGTATTGTCGGTGCTGCCATTTTCAAGTACACAGGCAGCTGCAGAGGAGACGAGCAGTGTTGGCACAAGCAATATTAGCATCGGAGACTATATCAGGCTGGGAAACTATAACGGGCAGCCAATCTTATGGCGCTGCGTCGATGTTGATGAGATGGGACCGCTCATGCTCTCCGATCAGGTGCTGGCAACGATGGCTTATGATGCCAAAACAAGTGAAAACAGCGCTACGCGTTCGCACAGCCGTAACCTAAAGCGTGGGACATATGGCTCAAATCAATGGCGTGACAGCAATATGCGTTCCTGGCTGAATTCCAAGGCGGAAGCCGGGAAGGTAGAATGGCTTTGCGGAAACCCTCCAAAGAGTGGCTTTGTAGGAGAGAATCCATATGACCAGGCAGCAGGCTTTTTAAACGGCTTTAAGGAGGACGAGATCGCAGCGATTAAAACGGTAACCCAGCGTTCGATCGTATCCCATCCGGAATATAATGCGGGAATGATCGAAGGCCAGGGGGCAGATCTGCCTTATGACACAAATATAGAAGCAGCCGCTAACGGATTTGATCAGGCCTATTATGAGAACGTTACGGATAAAGTATTCTTAATGGATGTAAAGCAGATAAACAAAGTCTATCAAAATAACAGCCAGCTTGGAGACAGTTATCATATTGCTTATAAGGGTGGCGTGAGGTGGCCTTACTGGCTGCGGACTCCGGTGACGGATTGCAACCACGATATGCGCTATGTGGAGACGGATGGAAGAATAGACAGAAACGCTCCGTATTTAGGCTTTTATGGTGTCCGTCCGGCGTTTTATCTTGATACGCAATATTATCAGGTGACTGGTGGAGACGGTACAGCTGATTCCCCTTACCGCGGTGCAGCCGTAAATAAACCGGAGGAGAACTTTACAGTTTCCGGAGATGGACCAACACCGGGGCAGGAGTGGGATGTTTCGCTTGACAAGAGTATACAGTTATATCTTGGACCGAATTATTCCAAGAGCAAGAAATACGAATCTGCCACGATACCTATCCAGGTCATCCAGAAGACGCGCAGCGATAATGAGAATATGGTTGTCGTCATCTGCGGTGAAGGTTACACAAAAGGCGAGCAGCAAAAATTTGTTGCAGCTGCCAAACGGTTATGGGAAGGCGCGATGCAGTATGAGCCATATAAGACGTACAAGGATCGCTTCAATGTATATGCATTATGTACGGCATCGGATAAAACGTACAGTGCCATTGATGGATATGACAGTACATTTTTCGATGTATGGGGAAAGAATATATCCGTGAATGGAAGTCAGTGGAAGAACCATATTTTTGAACGGTGTATCGGACCGGCGTTTATCGAGAAAGTGCATGATGCCCATATTCCGCAGCAGGCAGATCCGAATGTAGATTGGGATTTTGAAAAGTATAAATATGTACATGACTACATCAGCCAGTTCGTACTTCTGGTCAATTCTGCAAATGATTTTGGCGGGGCATTCAACGATCTTGATTACGGATTCCATTATATTGTCAGCCCTGCATACAGCCAGCGTGCAGTCGAAACGCTTACGCATGAGCTTGGTCATGGTCTGTTATGGCTTGGAGACGAGTACAACAGCGGATCTTTTATGGGAGAAGCGTCTGAAAAAACTTCGCTAAACAGAACGGGGATCAGTGATCCTGAACAGGTAAAATGGAGACAGCTGCTTGGCTTCCGGAAGACATACAGTGTTCCTCATACAGATTATGATACGGATAAGATTTATAATTCCAGCCGTGAATGTATGATGCGCCAGACCTGGAATGGTTTCTGCGAGGTATGTAAGCTGCAGGGAAATAAGCGGATGCGCCAGCTGGTCACAGAGGGTCCGGATCTGTATGTGGCAGAACCGGAAGTGACAAAGCGCACAGATGCATATACGAAGCTTTCAGATTTTAGTGATGCAACCGGTTGGGGTTATACAAAATTTGACGCAGACAAAAAGACACGCCTTTTGACAGGGGCAGATAAAATTACTTTCCAACCGACAGAGATGAAGGGGCAGAAGATTGAGCTGCGTACAATCGTGCAGAACCTTTCCGATACAAAGCTCAGTCAGGTGACATTACAGGTATGGGTAAACCATGCTGACGGAACCATTGCTACTGCTGATGGTCAGCCTGTAGCAGCGTCAGAAACGTTCAAGATTCCGCTTTGGACGGAAAAGGGCAATTTCCGCCCGAAGGGAACGTTGGAATATCATGGAAGCGATTTTAATTCCGGTTTGAAAAATTGTTCCCTCTTATATACCATCCCGTCCAATGCAGATCTGCGAACCGGTGACACGGTCGGATATGCAGTGAGGGATGAGCAGGGAACTGTTCTTGCTTACGAAGGAACGCTTCCAAACAAAGGTCAGGATATCTTGCCGGCACCGGAGCCTGCAAAGAGTTATACAGTTACTTTTTGTTATAATGACGGAAGAGAAAATACAACAAAAACGACCGGAATCAATGGAAAACTCGGTGATCTTCCGGCACCGGCCCGTGAAGGATATGTGTTTGACGGATGGTATACGACAGGTGGTGAGAAAGTTGATTTGACAAGAGTATATAGCAGCAATACGGTGTTGTATGCAAGATGGAGTGAATATATCGCACCGTCACCGAATGTTAAGAAAGCTCCGGTCATTCTGCTGGCGACAAGCCCGGATACAGTGACCGAAGGAGAACAGGTCATGTTAAGTGTCAGCGAAACCTCAGGATTTGGTGTGGATTTAAGCGGAGTAACTTACACGGCAGATCCTTCGCTGCCGATATCCGGCACAGGGGAGGCTCAGACGATCCGGCTCGATCAAGCTGGTACTTATACATTTACTGCTCATTATTCCGGTGATAATGAGAAATATCTTGCGGCCGACAGTAATCGTGTTACCGTAACCGTAACGAAAAAAGCGGATGTCAGCGGAGGAACAACGTCAGGAGGTGGATCATCGTCAGGAGGCGGTTCCACGGCAGGAGGCGGATCTTCAGCAGGAGGCGGATCTTCAGCAGGGGGCGGATCCTCGTCAGGAGGCGGTGCAGCAGCAGGAGGTGCCACCGCGGGAGGCGGCGCAGCTAACGGAAATGCATCTGCAACAACTACGCCGGACATCAAGGATTCGGATGGAACGACTGTTGCCATAGTGAACGGTAAAAAAGGAATGATCACAGCAGAAGTGCAGCTTAGTGAAAAGGCGATCGCAAATGCTGAAAAATCAGGTGAAGCAGTTAAACTTCCGGTTGAAGTAAAGGCAGGTAAAAATATAAAAGCTGCATCCACTGTGACCATCAATCTACCGGAGGGTGCAGGGAAAACGAAAGTGAAGATTCCGGTAAAAAATATGACCGTAGGTACAGTCGCAGTGCTTGTCAATGCCGATGGCACTGAGAAAATTGTGAAGAAATCAGTGGCTGCAAAAGATGGAGTTCAGCTGATCGTGGACGAAGACACTACAGTGAAGCTCGTAGATAAGGCGAAAAACTTTAAGGATACAAAAAAACATTGGGCGAAGGATTCCATTGATTTTGTAAGTGCACGCGGGCTGATGAATGGAAAGAGCAGTACGGCTTTTGCACCGGAAGCAAAAATTACCCGGGCACGGCTATGGACGATTCTCGCACGATGGGAAGACGTAGATCTGACAGGTGGAAAGAAGTGGTACAGCAAAGCACGTGCATGGGCTAAAAACCAGGGAATTTCGGATGGCAGCAGACCAAATGCTGCGATAACGAGAGCCGAGGCGATCACAATGCTATGGCGTGCGCAAGGAAAACCGGCAGCAGAGCAAGAGACAGCTTTTAAAGATGTTTCTTCTGATGAATACTACGCACAGGCAGTGGCGTGGGCCAAAGAGAAGGGTATCGCACAAGCGAATAGCAAAGGACGATTCAATCCGGATGCTGCCTGTACAAGAGCGGAAATAGCCGCATTCCTGTATCGGATGTCGTTGAGTGAATAAACGGTTTACATGTACCATCTGGTATAAAGATAGCAGGAAGGAGATACCTGATTTGAAAAGAACTGCAAAAATCATTTTGACAGGAGTCTGCCTCGGCTTGATTTTACATTGATTTAATCAAAAAAGAAAAATGGACGATACAGAGAAATCTGTATCGTT
>NZ_JBKVPW010000034.1:0-2209 GCF_046968865.1 Gallintestinimicrobium sp.
AAGCTTACCAAACATTTCTATATCCATTGTTTTATCCTCTTTTCTTTGGGTTTCTATCAGATTTATATTCTTAATATACAACAAAGCAGTGTGCTGTGGCAATATCCATCCAGCAATCTGTCTCCAGCTTATTTTCCACCGACACGTCTCCGGAAAGCTTCGTATTTTGGATTTTCGCATCGCCATCCTCCAGCGTGATCGACCCATTCTCCCACGTTCCGCTCTTCAGTTCCACATCACCGTAATCTGCTTTGCATTTGATATTCTGCATGTCACATCCGAAAAGTGTGATATCTCCATCCGCATTTTGCAGTCTTCCGCTTTCCGCCTGGATGCCATTCATCTGCACATCACCGAATCCCATCGTTACCTCTATTTTTTTCAGTACCTTCTTTTCCGGTACATACAGAATCACTCCTGTCTCCGACTGTTTACCGCCACTTAAGATTTCTTCCGTAAAGTCAATATTGATGTAAATCGTATCGGACACTGCGCTTGTCTCTTCGATGCTCAGAACACAGTCCTGCACGCGATATTCCATTCCGGTCCGGCATCCGCGAAGTACTCGGTAAAGTACTCCATTGCATCTTCGTAATCACTCTGCAGAAGTTTTTTCAGATACTTCTGCAGTTGATTCAAATATTCCTGACTTGTCATCCTTTTTTCCTCCCCTTGATCTGCCAGGAGCTGAACCGTTTTCCCCCTGATATCGAAAAAAAAACAGTCGATATACCTTCGAACTGTTCCCCTACTTTCAACTTTTCAAATTCCGCAAAAGTTATTTTCGTTTATATCATTTTAATATTATCGCACGCAATTGCTTTTGTCACATAAAAGTTGTAATCATCAAACCAGACATTCCTCCAAAGCGAACGATAACCTGTTACCATCCACAGATTTTTCTGCTGACAGCAACAGGCTCCCGTCTTTTACTGATAATTTTCAATTAATTCTCTGTAGAAATCTACCGCCAGAGAAAAAGGAAGGTTCCTTGCAGCCGGAAATCAACATATGTCTACGCATCTTTTCTCTTTCGGAACAGATATTCATCCAGCTGCTTTTTGATATCCTCCGGTATCTCCCTTGCAACCGGGCAGACTGCTGCATTTGTCCCGACGGATACGCTCCTGATTGTTTTCTTGAAATACTCTCAGGAACTGCGTGACTTCTGTGGCTTTGATGTTGTACCGGATGCCTCAAAATTTACCCGTTTTAAACAGGATTTCCTGATGGACTTACAATCTATGTTCGATCACATGGTTGATATGACCGAACCGATCTGCCAAAAACTTGACCCTCAACTGGCAGCTATGACTATCTTCGATACCTCTGGCATTGAAGCCTGGGTCACTGAAAATAATCCCAAATACGCAAACCGTATTATCAAACAGTTAAAAGCTTTTGCAAAGGCAAACAACCTTGATAAAAGCTATGATCCTTATAAGGCTGCCTATGGTTCCATGCCTACGCATGCTGCTTCGAATCAGGCAATCCAACAGATGTATATCAATGGACATTTCTGCTATGCCTATAAGTTCGGCATTGTAACCAATGGGCTTGGTATTGTCCGTGATATCACTTTCTATAACAAAGAGTTCCTAAAGGCTCATCCTGATATCGTTGTGGAAAAGAAATCTGACTCTCCTGATGAGGATAAATCTCTTGCTGATTCAAAAGCCCTGCTTCCTGTTCTGGTTGATTTCTTTCAGAAGCATCCGCTTATCGCCCCTAAGACTTTTCTTGGTGATGCTGCTTTTGACACGATTGAAATCTACAAAGCCCCTTTCGGTGAAATTGGATTTGAAAAAGCATTTATTCCTCTCCGCGTAAAACTTTCTATGGAAGATAACGGTTATACCATCAACGAAAATGAAATGGGAATACAATAAAGCAGATAAAACAAAACGCCGTGTATGCCATTGTGATAATCCCTGCACAACATCTTCCTGTGGGAGGATGATTTACGTTTATCCCGAAAAGAATCTTCGTGCCTATCCCGGAGTGGAACGAGGTTCAGCAGAATGGGAAGAAACATATAAAATCCGTGTAAACGTTGAAAAATCTATCAACCACTTTAAAGACAGCTTTTGCGTAGCTAATCGTAAAACCCAGAACGAAAAAACGCTTCATGCCGATTTACTTTTGGCTGGCATAGCCCAGCTTGTTACAGTAATCGTTGCTGATAAAATTCATCAACATCAATACATTC
>NZ_JBKVPW010000035.1:0-2024 GCF_046968865.1 Gallintestinimicrobium sp.
AATAATTTTAAAAACCTGCTGAAAAGTACTTGACTTTTGTTAGCAGGTTTTTTTGTCAAATTCAGAAAGTTTTTAGTGCGTAATAGCGTAATATATGATATAATCCGATTATACCATCTCTCTTAAGGAGTCTGCCATGCGATTGACTACAAATAAAACCAAAAATGGAATAAGCTACTACATCATCCGCTCTGTCCGCCGCGACGGCAAACGCTCCTCAGAAGTTGTGGAACGCCTTGGAACTGAACGGGAAATCATGGAAAAATATCATTGTACAGATGCCAATAAATGGGCTAAGGCGCATCTGGACGAGCTCAATCAGGCCGAAGCTGAAAAGCAGCATAAAGTCCTTGTTCCGCTGCGGACGGATATTCTCATTCCTTTCGATAAGCAGAATTCCTATAACGTTGGTTACCTTTTCCTTCAGAAGATCTACTATGATCTTCGCCTGCCAAACATCTGTAGAAAGATTTCAAAAGAATATTCGTTTTCCTATGACCTTGATTCCATCCTTTCACGTCTTGTGTATGAGAGGATCCTCAATCCGTCTTCAAAACTCTCCTGCTATGAGCAGTCCTCCGATTTGCTCGAACCACCGGCTTTTGAACTGCATCAGATTTATCGTGCCCTGTCTGTCATTGCAAACGAATCCGATTCCATCCAGGCGGAACTGTATGAAGCAAGCCGGCGGCTGGTCAAACGGCAGACCGGAGTCCTGTACTATGACTGTACCAATTACTTTTTTGAAACGGAATGTCAGGAAGGCCTGAAACAATACGGTCCGAGCAAGGAACATCGCCCGAGCCCTATCGTCGAGATGGGACTTTTCATTGATCGAAGTGGGATCCCCCTTGCCTTTTGTATCCATCCAGGCAATACCAATGAACAGACTACTCTGATCCCATTGGAAGAACAGATCCTGAGAGATTTCTCGCTTTCAAAATTTATCGTCTGTACGGATGCTGGACTGTCTTCTGAACGCAACCGGAAATTCAACAACTTTGGCGGCCGCTGTTTCATAACAACGCAGTCCATTAAAAAGCTCAAAAAAGATTTGCGCCAATGGTGTCTGGAGCCCACCGGATGGCATCTGAAAGACAGCCTGGATACCTATGATATCAGCAGGCTCGAAGACACCGCTAAAAACCGCAGCAGGCTGTTCTACAAGCAGCTGTATGTGGAAGGAAATGACGGGAAACGTGATATTGATTTCGATCAGACTCTGATCGTGACCTATTCCCTGAAATACAGGAACTATCAACAACAGATCCGAAATCAGCAGATTTCAAGAGCGATGAAAGCAATTGATACCGAGCCGAAAAGGATTGATAAGCATAGCCAGAATGATTACCGCAGATTCATAAAGAAAACATCGATCACCGCAGATGGTGAATGCGCTGCAAATAAAATTTACGAAATTGATCAGGACGCCGTACAGGAAGAAGCCCAATATGACGGCTTCTATGCCGTCTATACGAATCTCGACGATGACCCTTCCGAAATCGCAGCAGTAAATCAAGGGCGGTGGGAAATCGAAGAATCTTTCCGGATCATGAAATCAGAATTCGAGGCCAGGCCGGTTTACCTAAAACGGGATGACAGGATCAAAGCTCACTTTACGACATGTTTTATCGCGCTTTTAATCTACCGGATTCTGGAACGCAAACTAGACAGCCAGTTCACTTGTGATGAGATTATTTCGACACTCAGAAAAATGAGGGTAACAAGCATAGGAAACGAAGGATATGTCCCATCTTACACACGTACAAGGCTTACGGATGCGTTGCATGAGTACGCCGGGTTCCGTACTGACTATGAATTGATAAAGAAACGTACCATAAAGGGTATCTGCAGACATTCAAAAGAATAAGAATCCATTACTCCCTTTTTTCAAAAAGAAAAGCCCTCAGAAACGGCATAAATACGACGTTTCTAAGGGTTTTTAACATTCTAAACTGTCAAACTTGGGATTATAAGCACTGTGCGGCGGTATGTCAAGAAGGATTTTTGGAATAACGGTTAAA